>NZ_JBHUGI010000031.1:0-514 GCF_042681925.1 Sporosarcina siberiensis | reverse complement strand
GGATGAAACGAATGATTTAGAAATACTTTCTCCACAAAGCTGTTCCACAATATTGGTAACCTTGCGAGTCGAGACGCCATTTACAACCATCTCGAGCATAGATAATACTAAAGCTTGTTCACAGCGAGCGTAACGTTCAAAAACAGAAGGTGAGAACTCACCTTGCCTTGTGCGCGGTACCTTTAACGTGATTCGACCGACGCTAATCGTATAATCCCTTTCGTAATAGCCGTTACGGTAGTCGACACGATCCTCAGATCTTTCATAGGATTCTGCTTTCAAATAGTCGTCACGTTCTTTTTCCATGTACTCATTCAGCACTAAAACAATTGTTGATTTAACAACTGATTCCATATTTGAATTCATAACTGTATCTTTTAAATTGTCTAGATCTATAGTAAAATTAAGTAAGGCCATTTTCCATTCCTCCTAAATGTTTATCGTCGTTGAAAACATTTTATCATAAGGAATGGAAAATGCCTTTTCCTATTTACACAATTATATGGACTCCATC
>NZ_JBHUGI010000029.1:0-912 GCF_042681925.1 Sporosarcina siberiensis | reverse complement strand
AAGTGTCAATCCACAGTTTCGGTGATCTGTTTAGCCCCGGTACATTTTCGGCGCAGCGCCACTCGACCAGTGAGCTATTACGCACTCTTTAAATGATGGCTGCTTCTGAGCCAACATCCTGGTTGTCTGGGCAACGCCACATCCTTTTCCACTTAACAGATACTTGGGGACCTTAACTGGTGGTCTGGGCTGTTTCCCTCTCGACTACGGATCTTATCACCCGCAGTCTGACTCCCAAACATAAATCTTCGGCATTCGGAGTTTGTCTGAATTCGGTAACCCGGGATGGGCCCCTAGTCCAAACAGTGCTCTACCTCCGAGATTCTATCGTTTGAGGCTAGCCCTAAAGCTATTTCGGAGAGAACCAGCTATCTCCAGGTTCGATTGGAATTTCACCGCTACCCACACCTCATCCCCGCATTTTTCAACATACGTGGGTTCGGGCCTCCAGTAAGTGTTACCTTACCTTCACCCTGGACATGGGTAGATCACCTGGTTTCGGGTCTACGACCCCATACTTATTCGCCCTATTCAGACTCGCTTTCGCTGCGGCTCCGCATTCTCTGCTTAACCTTGCATGGAATCAGTAACTCGCCGGTTCATTCTACAAAAGGCACGCCATCACCCAGCGTATTTCCCCGAAGGAAAATACGCACCGGGCTCTGACTACTTGTAGGCACATGGTTTCAGGATCTATTTCACTCCCCTTCCGGGGTGCTTTTCACCTTTCCCTCACGGTACTGGTTCACTATCGGTCACTAGGGAGTATTTAGCCTTGGGAGATGGTCCTCCCGGATTCCGACGGAATTTCACGTGTTCCGCCGTACTCAGGATACACTCTGGAGAGAATGAACTTTCGACTACGGGGCTTTTACCCTTTATTGCGGACCTTTCCAGATCGCTTCGTCTAAT
>NZ_JBHUGI010000028.1:0-1033 GCF_042681925.1 Sporosarcina siberiensis | reverse complement strand
AAAACTAAGCTTTACCCCTACACATTGCGATGCCTGCGGCATTGTAAATCAAAACTATACAATCTATAAAAATGGAACACAGACTTCACGTATTACGCTTCCCTTCCTCGGGATGTATCCAGCATATTTACTGTTGAAAAAACAACGATTTATGTGTAAAGCTTGTCAACACTCGTTTACTGCCCAAACATCAGTCGTTAAAAAGAATTGTTATATTTCACAGAATGTGAAATCTTTAATCGTAATTAAGGCTTCAGAAGCGCGCTCTATTAAGTCGATTGCTAGAGATTGTTCTGTCTCATCTTCGACTATTCAAAGACAAATTAATGAAACAGCTAAACTATTTAAATCACATCACCAGGCTTTGCCTGAAAATCTTTCTTTTGATGAATTCAAATATGCAAAAGGCAAAATGGCATTTGAATACATCAATGCGATGACGGGAGACATTTTAGATATATTAGATCAACGTAACAAATTGACAATTAAAAATCATTTTATTACGAATTATAGTCTAGCTGATAGAAAATGCGTCAAGACCGTTACGATCGATATGAATGCAGGTTATGCAAGTGTTATAAAAGAATTGTTTCCCAATGCAGAAATTATCATTGATCGTTTTCATTTAGTTCAGCTCATCAACCGTTCGATGAATAAATGTCGGATTCAAGTGATGAATCAATTAAGTAAATCGAATGGAGAAGATCTGAAAAAGTATCGTAGATTAAAAGCTTTTTGGAAATTACTACTTAAAAATGCAACGGATATTTCCAGCACAGAGTATAAATACTATCGTCTGTTTGGACAGCGAACTGAATCCGGGATTATAGAAGAAATGTTAACGTATAGCCCGGTTTTAAAGGCCAATTACGATCTTTATCAATCCTTATTAAAAGCGATGAGAATGAAGGATTTTGAAACACTAAAATTTCACCTGGCTGAGTCAGTAAATCCACTTATTTCTGGTTATATGAGAACGAGTTTAAAGACACTTAGGGGACACCTTTCTTACATCGAGAATAGCTTTATTTAT
>NZ_JBHUGI010000027.1:0-153038 GCF_042681925.1 Sporosarcina siberiensis | reverse complement strand
GTGTAGCTGACGGATACTAATTGATCGAGGACTTAACCAATAAAGAAGAATGTACTTTATTCTTCGCTAATGAAGAGGTATGATTGACCTCGATTCGTCGGAAGGATCTAACGATTCTTCCAAAAAATGTCCGTTTTATCCAGTTTTGAACGAACAAGCAACGTTCGAAAAAATAATGCTTGCAATTTTAGAATCACTTGATATAATGAGTAGTGTCCTTGAAAAAGAACATTCAGGTCTGGTGGCAATAGCGAAGAGGTCACACCCGTTCCCATCTCGAACACGGTAGTTAAGCTCTTCAGCGCCGATGGTAGTTGGGGGTTCCCCCCTGCAAGAGTAGGACGTTGCCAGGCTTGTAAAATTCATTACATAACTAAAAAAAATTATAACTAACTTTACAACCCAGGAGGATTAGCTCAGCTGGGAGAGCACCTGCCTTACAAGCAGGGGGTCGGCGGTTCGAGCCCGTCATCCTCCACCATTTCTATGTTAAATATTATTCCGCGCCGGAGTAGCTCAACTGGTAGAGCAACTGACTTGTAATCAGTAGGTTGAGGGTTCAAGTCCTTTCTCCGGCACCAGTATCGAGCCATTAGCTCAGTTGGTAGAGCATCTGACTTTTAATCAGAGGGTCGCAGGTTCGAATCCTGCATGGCTCACCATTTTTAAACTTTTTAAAATATATTAAAACATACATGCGGGTATGGCGGAACTGGCAGACGCGCTAGACTTAGGATCTAGTGCCTTAGGGCGTGGGGGTTCGACTCCCTTTACCCGCACTTTTAAGCGGAAGTAGTTCAGTGGTAGAATACGACCTTGCCAAGGTCGGGGTCGCGGGTTCGAATCCCGTCTTCCGCTCCAATTTATCACCCTTGCCGGGGTGGCGGAACTGGCAGACGCACAGGACTTAAAATCCTGCGGTGGGTAACCACCGTACCGGTTCGATTCCGGTTCTCGGCACCAATATTTTTCCGTATATTTTACTTATGCGCCCGTAGCTCAATTGGATAGAGCGTCTGACTACGGATCAGAAGGTTGTGGATTCGACTTCTGCCGGGCGCGCCATTTTTAAAGTGTTTTCATAGCTTTAAATACTATAACAACAATTAACAATTTGTTTTGACTCGGGAAGTAGCTCAGCTTGGTAGAGCACTTGGTTTGGGACCAAGGGGTCGCAGGTTCGAATCCTGTCTTCCCGACCATTTTATGGGGCCTTAGCTCAGCTGGGAGAGCGCCTGCCTTGCACGCAGGAGGTCAGCGGTTCGATCCCGCTAGGCTCCACCATTTATCAACTCATATAAAGATCCTGGCGGTGTAGCTCAGCTGGCTAGAGCGTACGGTTCATACCCGTGAGGTCGGGGGTTCGATCCCCTCTGCCGCCATTTTGAAGGACCTTTAGCTCAGTTGGTTAGAGCAGACGGCTCATAACCGTCCGGTCGCAGGTTCGAGTCCTGCAAGGTCCACCAACTATATTTTTTCCGGAGGAATACCCAAGCCTGGCTGAAGGGATCGGTCTTGAAAACCGACAGGGGTGTCAAAACCCGCGGGGGTTCGAATCCCTCTTCCTCCTCCATTTTTATTAAATAACTAAATGTTTTACGGTTCAAATTGTACTTATAGTGTTGTCGCGGGGTGGAGAAGTGGTATCTCGTCGGGCTCATAACCCGAAGGTCACAGGTTCAAATCCTGTCCCCGCAACCAAATGGTCCCGTGGTGTAGCGGTTAACATGCCTGCCTGTCACGCAGGAGATCGCGGGTTCGATTCCCGTCGGGACCGCCATTATTTAATTGTTTTACATAGTTTTGGCTCAGTAGCTCAGTCGGTAGAGCAAAGGACTGAAAATCCTTGTGTCGGCGGTTCGATTCCGTCCTGAGCCATTTGTTTTGCGGGTGTAGTTTAATGGCAAAACTCCAGCCTTCCAAGCTGATAATGAGGGTTCGATTCCCTTCACCCGCTCCAATAGGGCCTATAGCTCAGCTGGTTAGAGCGCACGCCTGATAAGCGTGAGGTCGGTGGTTCGAGTCCACTTAGGCCCACTATTCCGCAGTAGCTCAGTGGTAGAGCAATCGACTGTTAATCGATCGGTCGTAGGTTCGAGTCCTACCTGCGGAGCCAATTTATGGGGAAGTACTCAAGCGGCTCAAGAGGTGCCCCTGCTAAGGGCATAGATCGCGTAAGCGGTGCGAGGGTTCGAATCCCTCCTTCTCCGCCATAATTTAAGGCCCGTTGGTCAAGCGGTTAAGACACCGCCCTTTCACGGCGGTATCACGGGTTCGAATCCCGTACGGGTCATAAATAAAACTGCTTTAAAAGTCGAGACTGACTTTTAAAGCAGTTTTTTCTTTTCAGCACATTTTTATTTTTTATTAACAAACATCTTATCGTTTCAGATAACTATCCTTTTGATGATAAGGAATATCTCCAAGTGGTGATTCAATTCCTAACTTATCAAGTGTTTCTTTATATTCTTCTGATTCGGGTGACTCTACAACATGTACACCTTGTCCAGAAATATCAGTAACGGTAAAGGATTCATAGTCCTCTGTGATGCCTTTAGATACTTTATTCTCGTATAAGGTTTCATAATCGTCATGGTCTCCTGTAAAGTCCGAAGGGGTCTCCGATGTGCCGTCTTGTGCTGCTTCTTTAAAACTATCTTGATAATCACGTATATCTTCATCTTGTCCTTTTGCAAATGAATTGTTGAATGCGGGTTTTAGAATTTCTTCTTCGACCGGCCTGTCTTTTAAAGCATCTGGAACAACGGCATGCTCCATGCAAACTGTTGTATAGGGTATAGCTTCTAAACGCTCAAAAGGAATATTTATACCACATTCATCACACTTCCCATAGGAGCCTTCCTGCAATCGCTTTAAGGCATTCTCAACTTTCTCAAGCTCTGCGTTAGCGTGTACATTGATAGCCATGTTTTTTTCTCTGTCATATAGCACAGTTCCGAGATCACCGGGATGGTTGGCATACATGGATAATTCTCCAGAATCTTCTTGTGCACTGTCCTTAATATTGGATTCGTTTTTTGTAGTCATTAATTGCGCCTTTATTTCGGTTAGTTCTTTTTTTAGAGAAGATTTTTGACTTCCATTTAGCATATTCAATCACATCCTTATATTAGGTTCAATTTTCAGTATGCCCACGCTTGATGAACTTCATAATTAAAACTGCCTAAACCACAAAATTGAACTTGTGGATTAGGCAGTTTTTTTATTTACGATTATATAAACAGCAGTGTTGTTCATTTTTTAAGAAAGTTATGAGAAAAGATGTCCAATTAGAATTCCCATTCCGAGTAACAAACCAAATACAGTATTTGTAACAGCGGTCTCTTTCATAGCTGGCATCACTTGAAGAGGATGAAGGTTTTTCCTGAAAATAGTAATAGCTTTCATTGGTTTTCTTATACTGAGTAATACGATAAGTGCCCATGGTGTAAGTTGTCCTAATACTACCAATGTGATGATCCAAACATAGGAAATTATAAAGAAAATCGACAAAATTGAAATCGCTGTTTGTCGTCCTAAAAGAATTGCAAGTGTTTTTCTTCCAATTTCTTTGTCACCCTCAAGATCGCGTATATTATTAGCCATCATAATAGCAGCGACAAGAAACATACTTGGAATTGATAGCAAAATTGCTGAAGTTGTTACAGTACCGGTTTGAATATAAAAAGCGATGAGAATTAGAAAAACTCCCATAACGATACCAGATACAAGTTCACCAAAAGGTGTGTATGCTATTGGATAAGGCCCGCCTGTGTATAAATATCCTATTAACATTGAGACTAATCCGACCACGGCAATCCACCAAGAGGTCTCCATACATATGTAAATACCGATTAGAATAGAAACGCCATATAATACTAAGGCAATATTTAATACGGTTTTTGGTTTGACGCCATTACGAACAATTGCTCCACCAATACCAATGGAATTTTCGGTATCCAATCCTAATTTAAAATCATAGTATTCATTAAACATATTTGTCGCCATTTGTATAAAAATACTTGCAATTAACATTGCGAAAAAGAGTGGAAAATGAATGTTGGTATACGTTAAGGCAATCATTGTTCCAAGAAAAACGGGTGCAAAGGCTGCTGTTAGTGTATGTGGCCTTGTTAGTTGCCACCAAATACGCCAGCCAGTATCAGCTTGTATTTTATGTTGCAAAATGATTCTCTCCTTATTATTTATTATGCCCTATCTATTGTACTCTAATTTCAGCAAAGTAAATACGTCATTAGCTTATTGTGTGCTGAAACGACTAAAATTCTGTATGATAGAATAAGGATATAAGCTCTTAGTATGAGTCGTTTAATGTACGGAGGGAAAAAGATGAAACAGAAGATTACTGCTTCAAGTACAAAGGCTGTAGAAAAAGATTATTTGCGTTTCTTCACGGAAACAATCGAAATTGGACGAATTTCTCCATTACTGTTTTTTCAAGCAGGGGAAGCCAATTATAGTAATGAACGTTTTTATTGGCAAAATGCTGACAACACATTGACTCTTGCGGGCATTGGACATGCGACAGTGTTGTCAAATGAAAATGCTGACAATCGATTTGAAGACATTTCAGTTAGATGGAAAAATCTTTGTATGTCATTAGTTAAAGAAGAAAAAGATATTGAGCCTATTCTCTTCGGAGGATTCTCATTTGATACAAATCATACTGAAAACTCAGAATGGGGTAATTTCCCTACAGCTTTTTTCTTTGTGCCTTCTTTTCAGCTGACAATTAAAAATGGAATGACTTCCATTTCGATCAATCTTGTTACGAAGAATGAGAATGCAATCGATGAATTTGACGAGCTACGGAATGAACGAGATCGTCTAATTCACTTTGCACAAGTAAATGAATTTAAATCTCCTGAAAAACCTTTTGTCGTATCACTTGAGGAACGCGGGAAAGATAAATACATGAAATCGATCACAGATGTAACAAACCTTATTAAAAAAGGAAAAGCTGAAAAAGTTGTCATTGCTCGTTCAATAAAACTGAACTTTGATAGTAATGTTCAATCTGACTCTGCTTTGCATCATATATCGAATGAACAACAGGAAAGTTATGTTTTCGGGCTTCAAAGAGAAGGACAATTATTTTTTGGCGCAACACCTGAACGGTTAATAGAGGTTTCAAATGGACAAGCCTATTCAGCTTGTGTTGCGGGTTCTATAGGACGAGGAACAACAGCTGACGAAGATAAAGCCCTTGGTGAAGAATTACTTGATGATCATAAAAATCGTGGCGAACATCATTATGTTGTAAATATGATTTCTAATGTTTTTGAGAACAATTGTACAAACATCTCTATGCCGTTGAAACCAAAGTTAATGAAACTTCGTGATATTCAACATTTGTTTACACCAATCGAAGGACAATTGAAAAAGGATACAGATATTTTCAGTCTTGTTCAGGCACTTCATCCAACACCTGCACTAGGTGGTGTTCCACACGAAATCTCTAGAGAAATAATTCGTGACGAGGAAAAAATGGATCGAGGCTACTATGCCGGTCCAATTGGTTGGACGGATACAAAAGGAAACGGAGAGTTTGCGGTCGCTATTCGATCAGCTTTACTTGATGGTGATAGTGCGTATCTTTACGCTGGGGGTGGAATCGTTGCAGATTCAACCGCCGAAAAAGAATATGAAGAAACTTGGGTGAAATTTAGACCAGTTTTACGTGCACTTGGAGGAAAACTAAATGGATAACTCACAAATGTTAACAAACTATGTTCGTAAAATGACAAGCGCACTCATGAATGCAGGTGTAAAGGCGGTTGTAATTAGTCCAGGGTCTCGTTCAACTCCACTTGCCTATGCATTTGCATCAACAGAAGGTCTTGAAATGTACCTACAGATTGACGAAAGGTCTGCAGGTTATTTTGCCCTTGGATTAGCAAAAGCATCGGGTGACCCTGTCGTTTTACTTTGTACTTCAGGCACTGCGGCATCGAATTATTTTCCGGCGATTACAGAAGCACGTAATGCACGAATTCCTCTTTTTGTGATTACCGCAGATCGCCCACATGAATTAAGAGGTGTAGGTGCACCACAAGCAATCGATCAGATTCAAATGTACGGAAATCAAGTGAAATATAGTGTTGATTTCCCAATTCCAGAAAACAATCGTGATGTTGATGATTATATTGATCGTCAAATAAATCGGATTTTATCAATAGCTACAACGGCTCCGAAAGGACCTGTTCATATAAATGTACCTTTCCGAGAACCGTTTAATATTGATTTTGATATGAAGGCCGCTCCTTCGACATTCGTAAAGCGATTTAAAGTTACTGAGACACTGAATGAAACCGTAGTTAAGGAATTAACAACTCTGGTTAATGGAACGGATAAGGGAATTATTATTGTTGGAGAAATGCCTATCAATTTTGATAAAAATTTATTTTGGGAATTTGCTGAAGCTCTTAACTGGCCTGTACTTTGTGATCCCTTGTCAAATCTAAGAACTGGACTATCAAAGAGCTCAAAATCTCTGTGCATAGATCATTATGATGCCATTTTAAAAAGTGAGTCTTTTGTAAAACAAGCAATTCCAGATATGGTAATTAGGTTCGGAGCACAACCGGTCTCCAAACCACTTTCACAATTCTTAAAGAAAATAAAACCTCAGACTGTTGTAGCTATAGATGAGTCTCCTGAATTTAGAGACCCAATAGGTGTTGTTACGCACCATATTCATTCTGCTGCAGAAGCAGTGCTTAGTATTAAGATAACTAAAACTGAAACAGCCTACTCAAAAATGTGGATAGAGACAAATGAAATTGTAAGTTTAATCACAGCAAAATACAGTGATACTGTCGAAGATGAAGGTGCGTTTGCTCAATTACTTTTCGACCATTTGCCTAGTGGAGTAGATTTAGTAAGTGGAAGCAGTATGCCCATCAGGGATATAGACACTTTCTTTGGAAAAACAGTGAAGGATGTAACGATTTTTTCAAACCGTGGGACAAACGGAATCGATGGTGTTGTATCGACAGCACTTGGGATTCAGGCAGCCCGACATAGGCCTACTTGGTTGTTAATCGGGGATTTATCATTTTTACATGATGTGAATGGTCTGATTGCAACACGTTTTATTGAAACGGATTTAACAATTGTTATAATGAATAATGATGGTGGAGGGATCTTCTCATATCTTCCGCAAGCAAATTCGAGCACTCACTTTGAAAACCTCTTTGGTACGCCAACAGGATTGACGTTCGGACATATAGCAGCGATGTACGACGCTCAGTATGATGCTGTAAGGACGATAGAGGAATTTAAGTCTGTAATACCAAAACTGAAAACCAAGCCGCTAAGAATCATCGAGGTGTTCACAGATCGTAGTGAAAATGTAAAAGGACATCGGAAATTATGGTCTGAAATCATAGAGAGAATTGATTTAAATGGTTGAAAGATTGATAAATGTTCGTGAAACCGATATTTATGTAAAAATAAATGGAGATACTTCGTTGCCGGTACTTGTTTTTTTACATGGTTTTACAGGTAGTGTGGAAACATGGAGTGAAGTAGTTCAGATATTTGAAAGTAAATTTAAGATTATCCGAATTGATTTAACAGGTCATGGAAAGTCATCAATTCCTAAAAATGAGCAAAGATACACGATGGAAGAACAAGTAGAAGATTTAGAGGCTGTTTTTAATGAATTGGGTCTTACTGAATTTGTTCTAATAGGATATTCGATGGGTGGCCGAATCGCACTAGCTTACACTGTGAAGTATTCGGAAAGAGTCTTATCATTAATACTCGAAAGTGCTTCTCCTGGTTTGAGGACGAAGCAGGAGCGTTCAGAACGTAGACTAGCAGATAAAGCACTGGCTGAAAGATTAACTTCAGATGGATTGTTAAAGTTCGTTGACTTTTGGGAGAATATACCGCTTTTTAAATCTCAAAAACTTCTCTCTACAAAAAAACAAAAAGCAATTAGAGAAGAAAGACTTAGGCAAAGTACTATTGGACTTTCGAATAGTTTGATTGGAATAGGCACTGGAAGCCAACCATCTTACTGGGAAAGTCTCCAAACAGTCCAAATACCTGTATTCCTAATTACTGGAGAAATCGACAAAAAGTTTGTTCTTATTGCCCGGGAAATGGAAAAAACGTTTCCAATTGTTAAACATACGACAATTAAGTCTGCAGGACATGCAATACATGTGGAAAAACCGACTTTGTTTGCTACAATGATAGAGGAACATATTACAGAGTTAAAAAAATAGGAGGCTTATTATTATGACTCGTCAATGGGAAACACTGCGTACATATGAAGATATTAAATATGAGCAATTTAAAGGAATCGGCAAGATTACAATTAATCGACCTGAAGTTCGGAATGCTTTCCGTCCCAAAACGGTTGTAGAGTTAATCGATGCATTTACACGTGCACGAGACGATTCAAGTATTGGAGTTATTGTTTTAACTGGCGAAGGAGAAAAGGCATTTTGTTCAGGTGGCGACCAAAGAGTACGAGGCCATGGTGGTTATGTTGGAGAAGATGAAATACCACGTCTAAATGTTCTTGATTTACAACGTTTGATTCGTGTTATTCCTAAACCTGTTGTCGCGATGGTAGCAGGATATGCGATTGGTGGAGGACATGTACTGCACGTTGTATGTGATCTAACGATTGCTGCGGACAATGCGATATTTGGCCAAACAGGACCTAAAGTTGGTTCATTCGATGCAGGTTATGGTTCAGGTTATTTAGCACGTATTATCGGCCATAAAAAAGCGCGTGAAATTTGGTTCTTATGTCGTCAATATAACGCACAGGAAGCACTTGACATGGGTCTTGTGAATACTGTTGTTCCTTATGACCAACTCGAGGATGAAACGGTTCAGTGGTGTGAAGAGATGCTTGGAATGAGTCCTACAGCACTTCGCTTTGTAAAGGCGGCTATGAATGCGGATACGGATGGACTAGCTGGACTTCAGCAAATGGCTGGAGATGCTACCCTTCTTTATTACACGACTGATGAAGCAAAAGAAGGCCGGGATGCATTTAAGGAAAAACGTAAACCAGACTTTGGTCAATTCCCACGTTTTCCTTAAGATAGGTTTCGTAGTATAAGTTCAAATGCTATACGAGATATGTAATTACTATAAAAAGACGAAAAAGCTGCCTGTTATTGGGCAGCTTTTTCTGAAGTGAAAGGTGAATTATATGATACCTAACTGGCTTTTGCAAAGAGCTTATTTAAGCCCGAATAAACAAGCATTATCGTTTGGAAAAGAGACATGGACATTTTCCGAAGTTAATAGTAAAGCACAGAATTATGCTCGAAAGATTAACGCTTACGGTTTAAATGAAGGGGACCGAATTGCTCTGCTTGGCAAATCTAATGCAGATATGGTTTTTATGATACATGCTTGCATTCATCTAGGTCTTGAAATTGTGATGTTGAACAGCAGATTGACGAGAACAGAACTCGAATGGCAAATCAAAGATTCAGAAGCAACTGCTGTACTTGTATCTGATGACTTAAAATTAGTAATTCCAGAATCAAAAATCAGAGCTATCTTATTTTCTGAAATTGAACAAATGAGGGAAATACAATTTGATATTGAGGATATCTGGGATACGGATCGAACAATTACAATCATGTATACTTCCGGAACAAGTGGGTTACCTAAAGGAGTACGCCAAACCTCAGGAAATCATACTTCTAGTGCCATTTCTTCTGTTTTAAATTTAGGTCTCGATGATGAGGATACTTGGCTCTGTACAATGCCACTGTTTCATATTAGTGGCTTCTCAATTCTTGTACGCTCTGTAATTTATGGAATGAAAGTCCAACTTTATGAAAAATTCGAAGCTTCAGAAGTAGCAAAGGAACTAATGAATGGTTCCATAACACATATATCTGTTGTATCTGCAACGTTAGATAAGATTCTTCGCGAATTCGAGGATAATAATGCTATAGCCCACTCTTCTTTTAAAGCAATGCTTGCAGGCGGAGGTCCTGTTCCGGTAGGTTACTTGGAAAGAGCAGAAAAATGCCGAATTCCTATACTTCAGACGTACGGAATGACTGAAACCAGTTCACAAACAGCAACCCTATCGGCATCTGACTCAATGAGGAAAGTCGGTTCTGCTGGCAAACCATTATTTTTCAACCAAATTAAGATAAAGGATACTTCAACTCCACTACAGAGTGGTGAAGTGTATATTCGAGGTCCACATGTTACACCTGGATACATTGGACATTTTGCGTCCGAAAATCCGTTAGTTAATGGATGGCTGCCAACAGGAGATATCGGATATCTAGATGAGGACGGATATTTATACATAGTAGATCGTCGATCAGATTTAATTATCTCTGGAGGAGAAAATATATATCCAGCTGAAATTGAAAATGTACTCTTAGGACATTCGAAAGTCATTGAAGCAGGAGTCTGTGGAATCGATGATGAGAAGTGGGGAAGTATTCCAGTGGCATTCGTTGTAATTAATGAAAATGTAATGGACTTGGAATTGCAACATTATTGCGAAGAGAGACTAGCTCGTTATAAAGTTCCGAAACATTTCTATTATGTAAATGAACTTCCCCGTAATGCTTCAAATAAATTACTACGTCGTAAATTAAAAGATATGTTGGATTTATCATAGAACGAAGAAAAACCCACTTAGCCTAAAGTTGACAGTGAGTGGGTTAGTATCATTCAATTATAACTTAATTTAGAACTTGTTCTAATGTTTCAATATTCTTATACATTAAAGAAAAATAATCTTCATTATTTTCCACGTCTTCAACTGTTAATACTCCAAGATTATGTAACATCAAAGAATCAGCACCAATTTCTTTTCGAATTACATCCGTAAGCTTTGAGGATACATTTTGTTCAAAAAGAACGTATTCTACATTATTTTTTTCACCATATTCAACAAGTGCCGCCAATTGTTTTTGAGACGGCTCGCTTTGTGAATTCAAACCGGCAATTGCAACTTGTTCCAAGCCATAAGTGTCAGCAATATATCCAAATGCCGCATGGGATACGAAGAATGTTTTAGTTTTTGCATTAAAAGCCATATCTATAAATGCTCGATCAAGATCTAAAAGGTCATTGCGTACTTCTTCGAAATTCTTTTCGATTTCAGCAGCATGTTCTGGAATTAATTCAATAAGGGATTCTTTAATTGAGAAGGCAAGAGCATCACTCAGAATAGGAGACATCCATACATGCGGATCCAAAGCTCCGTTGTCGTGAGAGTGATGTTCTTCAGAATCTTCATTGTCGTCATGATCGTGATTTTCGCTAAGCATATCTTCTGTTATTGCTGCTGAAGTAGCAACCATTTTCACATGCTCATTCTTAAGTGTATTTTCAGCGTTTTCTACAAAACCTTCCAAGCCTAGCCCGATATAAAAAAATAAGTCAGCATCAGCAAGTGCAATCATTTCTTTCTGTGTAGGATCAAAAGTATGTTCATCCGCACCAGTTGGATAGACTGATTTTACATCAACATGATCTCCACCAATTCTTTTAGCGAAATATTGTAGTGGGAATACAGTTGTGTAAATGTTTAGCTTTTTATCTCCAATTTCCTCGGACTTTGGATTATTAGTAGTACAAGCAGTTAATATAAAAATAAGTGTTAAGGATAGTACTAAAAAGAAGCTCTTTTTCATTTGATAAATTCCTCTCCGTTTTCAAACAGTAATCATTACGATTTGGTCACTAACTTTTTTTATCATACAAGAACAGAGCTCATTTTGCAACTAAAGAAAATGGTTCAACTCGATAGTTGAACCATTTTCTATAACTGCGATTTAGTTTTTTGTTTTCTTTTCTGGAACAGGATCAAAACCGCCCTCATGAAATGGATGGCATTTTGAAATGCGACGAACGGCTAACCATGAGCCTTTCAATGCACCGTGTGTTTCAAGAGCTTCAATTCCATAATGAGAACAAGTCGGATAAAATCGACAAGATGGCGGTGTTAACGGCGAAATTGTTTTTTGATAAATCCTAATCATCATCATAAGTATTTTTTTCATTTTAATTGCTCCCTAATTTTGCTTATATGTTTAATGTACTGGTTCTTGTGGTAAACATACAGTAAGAAGATTAATAAATATTTTTAAGGGAGATGTTTTTTTTATGTCTACATCACTAATTAAAGAAATGAACGTGCAAGTATCCACATGGTCAGTAATGTATACGAAACTTCATAATTACCATTGGTATGTGAAAGGGCATCAGTTTTTCACACTACATGCTAAGTTTGAAGAACTTTACAACGAGGCTACAACTCATATGGATGAAATCGCAGAACGAGTGTTAACACTCGGTGGAAATCCAGTTGCGACTTTAGCTGAACATCTAGAACAATCTGTAATAAAAGAAGCGACAGGTAATGAAAAATCAGATAAAATGGTTGAAACAATTGTCAACGATTTTGATGAAATTATGTCCTCTTTGAAAAAAGGTATGGACGAAGCTGCAAAAAATGGAGACGATATGACAGAAGACTTGTTAAATGCGATTTATCAGAGCGTTGAAAAACATCAATGGATGCTAAATGCATTTCTTGGCGAAGATAATAAGTAATTTTCTTAGAGTTTTATGAAACTTTAACTTTCACTGAAAATGTAGCGATTTGAGACGATATAAGTTATGTGAAAGGTGGTTTTTCATATGGATATAAATTCAATTATGGCGAGTCAGTTAAGAAGTCTTCAATCTACTGTTCAAATGAGTGTATTGAGCAAATCTCTTTCAATGGGTTCTTCTGCTGCTCTCGAGATGTTGAATAGTTTACCTGATCAACCAACTGTAGCACATCCCCATAAAGGGAATTCAGTTGACGTACAGGTATAAGTCTATAACGGCATGCATCTTCCCTAAATGGTGATGCATGTTTTTTTTGAATTACGACATACTAATTCAAAAAAAGGTGGTTACCAATATGGAAAAGTATAAAGCGTATGTTTCCGTTGCAAATCAAAGAGTGTATTTTCAACCTGATGTTTCGGCATGGGAATATGAAGTGAGTTTAGAACGAGAGTATATCCCCATTTTTCAAAATCTTTTTGAACAAACCAATGAGATGGAAAATATGAACTTTTTTAGATCTCATTTTCGATTCATACCTGCCTTTTATGAAGGTTTCAATGATGATATAGAAATACGAACAAAAAAGATTTATGCTTTAATCCATGAATTTACGGATGAAGAAACACAAAAATTTATCGAGGAACTCCCTTATTTTCGTTGAAATGAATTTTCACCTCCGATACACTAAACGGAGGAAGGGGTATTTGATTTGATTTCTTTTAAAGACTTGAATGGATTTAAAGTGGATTTAACATTTGAAAAGGACTTTTTTGAAATAGAAATAAATCATGTGTTGGTTGTTTTAAAACATGAAGGAAAGTGGCTCCTCGCCAAACATAAAGTGCGAGGAGTTGAATTTCCTGGTGGTAAAGTTGAAAAGGATGAAACTTTGGTCGAAGCTGCAATGAGAGAGACATTAGAAGAAACAGGTGTCCTTATAAACGACTTAGAGCATGTTGCAGAATATGTTGTTCATGGAGATGTTCCTTTTTGTAAAGCTGTATTCACTGGATCTGTTGTTAAAATACATTCGAATTATTCACTACTTGAAACAGATGGCGTAGTTTGGATGAATGATTTTGAACTTGATTCTTGTGAGTATTTAAGTTTTCATATGAAAGATGAAGGGATATCGGCTATAAGAAAGCGGGTGGGAGAACTTGAATTGTGATGCAAGGATGGAAAATAAACGTAACTATCCATCTCCAAATCCCAATGTTCGTTTATTTGAGATTACGTATTGGTCGGATGGTTTCAAAGTAAAGGGATTATTAGCTGAGCCAATTGCAGATGGACAATATGAAGGAATAATTTATTTGAGAGGCGGAATTCAGCATGTTGGGATGGTACGTCCCTCGAGAATTGCGCAGTTCGCTTCGCAAGGCTTTGTCGTATTTGCTCCTTATTATCGAGGAAATCGAGGAGGAGAAGGAAAAGATGAGTTTGGTGGAGACGATCGTTTAGATGCAATAAATGCTGTTGATGTTTTGAAACAGAATCCAAAATGCATCTCATCCAAGATTCATTTATTTGCCTTTTCTCGTGGTGGCATTATGGCCCTTTGGACAGCAATTCTAAGGGAAGATATTACATCAGTTGTTACTTGGTCAGGTGTTTCTGATATAATATTTACATACAAAGAGCGAAAAGATATGAGGAAGATGATGAAAAGGGTAATCGGCGGCACTCCTAATACGAATCCTGACGAATATCGCAGACGAAATGCTTTAGCTCGAATCAGTGAACTGAATGCACCTGTACTAATTATACATGGGATGCAAGATGAACATGTTTCTATTGAACAAGCAAAATTACTAGAAAACGCTTTATTTGAAAATGGAAAAGTATATGAAACACGATACTTCCCTAACTTCACGCATTACATTCCTCCAGCTCAAAACATACAAATTGTCCGTGATTTATGTGATTGGATGAGAAGACAGTAGAATTAAACACTATCTTCCTGAATACAAAAAACCCCAGATCACACAATTGAATTGTGTGATCCGGGGTTATATTTAATTATGCTGTTGGTCCGCCTTTAAGAATAATTTCTTCGGATACAGATCCGAATTTCTTGAAGTTTTCACGGAATAGTTCTGCAAGTTCATTTGCTTTTTCATCATATGCTTTTTTATCAGACCAAGCATTTCGTGGATTCAATACTTCAGTTGGAACACCTTCAATTGCTTTCGGCATTTCTAAACCGAATATATCGTTTGTGTCTGTTTCAATAGTGTTCAGTTTACCTTCAAGTGCAGCACGTACCATAGTTCGCGTATATTTTAAATCCATACGACGACCAACTCCATATACTCCACCAGTCCAACCTGTGTTCACAAGAAATACTTGTGCACCATGTTCATCAATTTTCTTCCCTAACATCTCCGCATACACTGTAGCGTGAAGAGGTAGGAACGGTGAACCGAAACAAGTAGAGAATGTTGCTTCAGGTGAAGTAATTCCACGCTCTGTTCCAGCAAGTTTCGATGTGAAACCGCTAAGGAAATGGTACATAGCTTGTTCTTTCGTTAGTTTTGAAATTGGAGGTAAAACACCGAACGCATCCGCAGTTAGGAAAATAATCGTTTTAGGATGTCCAGCAACCGATGGATCTACAATATTATCGATTGATTGTATCGGATAAGCTGCACGAGTATTTTCAGTTAACGAACCATCGTCGTAATCTGGAATGCGTGTTTCTGAATCGATAACAACGTTTTCCAAAACCGAACCAAAACGGATAGCACCAAATATTTCAGGTTCTTTTTCACCTGAAAGATTGATACATTTCGCATAACATCCGCCTTCGATGTTAAACACGCCATTATCAGACCAGCCGTGTTCATCATCACCAATAAGCTTACGATCTGCATCAGCAGAAAGTGTTGTTTTACCTGTACCAGAAAGTCCGAAGAATAACGCAACATCGCCTTTATCTCCAACGTTTGCAGAACAGTGCATTGGTAAAATTCCTTTTAAAGGAAGTAGGTAGTTCATAATTGAGAAGATTGATTTTTTCATTTCGCCGGCATATTCAGTTCCACCAATAAGTACAATTCGTTTTTCCATAGAAACAATTATAAACGTTTCGGAATCTGTACCATCAACAGCAGGGTCTGCTTTAAATGATGGTGCTGCTAAAATTGTAAATTGTGATTGATGTTCTGCTAACTCTTGCGCGCTCGGGCGAATGAAGAGTTGATGAACGAAAAGGTTTTGCCAAGCAAGTTCGTTAACAACTTGTATAGAAAGGCGAGACTCAGGATCTGCTCCAGCGAACCCTTTAAATACAAATAATTCATCTTTTTTTGCTAAGTGTTTAATTACTTTGTTATATAGAGAATCGAAAATCTCTGTTGAGACCGGACGGTTTACACTGCCCCAATCGATGTTATCTTTAGAAGATTCTTCTTCGACAATATACTTATCCTTCGGGGAACGACCTGTATATTTTCCTGTTAAAGCTGTTATCGCTCCATCTGCAGTTAGCTGTGCTTCTCCACGTGTTGTTGCTTTTTCAACAAGTTGTGGAACTGAGAGTTGAACATTTACATTTTCTCCGGAAAGAAGATCTTTTAGAGTTTCGCTAATTGTCGTTGAAATCATAATTAAGTACCGTCCTTTACATATATAATTGGATGACATCACATTCATCAATTAGTATAACACATTTAGAATAATAAACTATACTAATTGAATTGAATTATTTTCGAGAGAAAGATTGACATATGCAGACATGTTTCGTAACATATTTAATTGAACGGATACTCTTATCCCGAGCTGGTGGAGGGGTCAGGCCCTATGAAACCCGGCAACCTGCAGTAACGAATTTGTTATCGTGATGGTGCCGAACCTGATGCAAGGTGAAAGTCCTTGGACGATAAGAGTGAAAGGTGCTTTTTCAAAATAAGCCTTTCCTCATGTAATAAATACGTGAGCGAAGGGCTTTTTCTATTGTTTCAGCCCTTAATCCTCGTGTATGAGCTCGTAATGGCGCTTACCGTTCTTATAACAAGAATGGACTTTACATGGGAAGTATGAGTACCGTATCAATCTCGTAGGATATAAGGAGGAAATAAATTGACGAATCGTAAACTTTTTACATCGGAATCTGTAACAGAAGGACATCCAGATAAGATGTGTGATCAGATTTCAGATGCAATTTTGGATGCAATTTTAGCAGAAGACCCCAATGCACGTGTTGCTTGTGAAACGACTATAACGACTGGTCTAGTTTTGGTTGCAGGTGAGATTACAACGACTACGTACGTAGACATTCCAAAAGTAGTACGTGATACAGTAAAAGAAATTGGTTATACTCGTGCAAAATACGGTTTTGACTGGGAAACTTCAGCAGTTCTTACTGCCATTGATGAACAGTCTGCAGACATCGCAGCAGGCGTCGACGTGTCACTTGAAGCTCGTGAAGGTTTAATGAGTGACGAAGACATCGAAGCAATTGGAGCAGGCGACCAAGGTCTTATGTTTGGCTATGCATGTAATGAAACACCTGAACTAATGCCACTCCCAATTAGTATGGCTCATAAATTAGCGCGTAGACTATCACATGTACGAAAAGAAGAGATTATTTCTTATTTACGTCCAGATGGAAAAACACAGGTAACTGTTGAATATGATGAGAATAATAACCCAATTCGTATTGATACAATTGTTATATCTGCACAACATCATCCTGAGATTACGCTTGAACAAATACAAAAGGACATAAAGGAACATGTTATTAAACCAGTTGTTCCATCTGAATTGATTGACGAAAACACGAAATATTTTATTAACCCGACAGGCCGCTTCGTTATTGGTGGACCTCAAGGAGATGCTGGTCTGACAGGACGTAAAATTATCGTTGACACTTACGGTGGTTATGCCCGTCATGGTGGGGGTGCTTTTTCAGGAAAAGATGCAACGAAGGTTGACCGTTCTGCGTCTTATGCTGCACGTTACGTAGCGAAAAACATCGTTGCTGCCGGTCTAGCTGACCGATGTGAAGTTCAAATTGCATATGCAATTGGTGTTGCGCAACCGGTTTCTATTTCAATCGATACATTCGGTACAGGAAAAGTTACAGAAGGTGAATTAGTGGACCTTGTCCGCGGAAATTTCGATCTTCGTCCTGCAGGGATTATAAGAATGTTGGATTTACGTCGTCCTATTTATAAACAAACTGCGGCTTACGGACATTTTGGTAGAACTGATATTAATCTACCTTGGGAAGAAACGGATAAAGCGGATCGATTAAGAGAACAAGCAAATCAATAATACAACGTAATAAAACAAGAGCTAGTAGATTGGTTTACCGATCTACTAGCTCTTTTGAACTTATTTTTGTAAGCTTTTATAGTATTGTCCTTTTTCAGCATAGCTCTTTACGACGCGATCCATTTCTGCCCGGTCGACATCCGTAAGTGGACGCATGACTTTCGCGGGTGAACCGAGGGCAAGTACACCTGGTGGAATTTTTTTACCTGGTGGGACCAGACTTCCAGCCCCAATAAAGGAACCTTCCCCAATTTCAGCTCCGTCTAATATAATGGAACCCATACCAACTAGAGCACCTTTTCTTATTGTACAGCTATGTAAAGTAACCTGATGACCAATCGTAACTTCATCTTCAAGAATTAATGGGAATTGTGGGCTTTGGTGTAGACAACATAAATCTTGAACATTAACTTTTCGACCGATGATTGTAGGGGATAAATCGCCTCGTATCACTGTGTTAAACCAGATGGATGATTCGGGACCAATCGTCACGTCTCCTGTAATAGTTGTGAAATCCGCAATGAAAACAGTTGGATCGATAATAGGGTATTTGTCTTTGTATGGATAAATCATGACTTCTCCTCATTTCTATTTGATAGTGTATAATTAATTGTAGCAAAGTTTATGTTTTATTGTTTGTAAAAAGGGAATAATACTGTGCTGAACGGATTATTAAGGAGGTAGATGTCTATGTGGAAATGGGAAGCGGAAGGTCAACCAAAAGCGGTTGTTGCTATCATCCATAATGCGTACGAACATCACAGTAGATATGCTTGGCTCATTCAGAAGCTGCGAAGTAGTGGATTTCTCGTCGTAACAGGCGATTTACCCGGCCATGGTGAACAAGCAGGTCGTAACGTACATGATGAAAGTTTTGGATCCTATGTAAATTATGTAAAGAAATTGCTTGATGTTGGTGTAGCAGACGGCTTACCACTTTTTGTTATTGGTCATGGTCTTGGTGCAACGCTAATGATGCGTATGCTGCAGACTGAAAAAATTGAGTGTGCTGGTTATATATTTAGTTCTCCGTGGTTACACCTTAATCACTTGCCTCCCAAACATTCAAGTGTTCTGTCAAAATTCACTTCGTCTATGAAACTAAATCATGAATTACCAATTGAGATGTTAACTAGAAATCAGGATTTGCATATAGAAGTACGTGAAGATGATTTTTACAACCCAATTATGACCGCTTCATGGTACAAAGAGTTGCAATTTTTCATGAAATCTGTGACTCAATATGAAGGAACAATTCGCGACGTGCCAATTCTCCTTCATTCAGCAGGAAGTGATAAGGTGACGGATATCAGCTACGCTAAAAAGTGGTTGCTTGCTCAGGAACTTTCAGAAATTCAATATAAAAAATGGAATCGATTGTATCACGACTTATTTCACGAGCCAGAACGAGATGAAGTGTTTTTATATACAGAATCCTTTATGCATTCTGTTTTGCGTTCACTAGGATATGTAGTATAAGAAACGCCAATTATAGGCGTTTTTTTATTTTGGTTAAATGCTTATGTCATCTTATATACATTTAGTTTATAGTTAAAGGACTAATTAGAAAATTTAAATTAGGAAGTGTTTCGTGTGACAGTCATCGGATTTGTTCGACATGGTGTGACCGCTTGGAATAAAGAAAGACGCGCACAAGGGAGTTCCGATATTCCGCTTGATTTGGATGGGGTTGAAATGGCTCATCGTATTGCAGAACGATTATCGGGTGAAACTTGGGACATTATTTTTACAAGCCCATTAGTTCGTGCAAGAAAAACTGCTGAACTGATTGCTTTACGGAAAGAAAATATTGATTTGGTTGTGGATAGTCGACTTGGTGAAACAGGTGGGGGCCAAATCGAAGGAACAACAGAAGCTGAACGGATTTTAAAATGGGGTGCATCATGGAATAGTCTTGATTTAGGCCGTGAGTCCAATGAGCAAGTTCTAAGTAGAGGGTTAAATTTTATTGATGAAATAGGCCAAACGTATAGTGATGAAAAGGTATTAGTTGTGAGTCACGGGAGTTTTATTCGAAAGCTTATAAAAGCTTTAGTTCCGGAAGATGATTTAGATGAAGCTCTGGCTAATACGTCAATTACAATCATTCAACTTAATGAAGGCGGAAATCATTGTATAGTGCATAATTGCACAAAACATCTTTAAGGGGGAATTTATATGGATACGATTTTGTCTTTATTAATTATTAGTGTAGGAGCATTTGTTTGGTTTTCATTAAAGAAATTTAAACATAAGCCATTCATTGTGAATTTCAGTCTTTCCGCAATGCTCTTACTAATTGTTTGGAAAACCTCTCTAATGAATCCACTGGATTGGCTCTCAATAGCGGTAATTGTAATCTGTGGCATTGCTTTTATTATGCAAATGATTCTTGGATTTAAAAATATAAATCCGACAGAGGATTCAGAGATATATTAGAATGTCGATGTGCTTATTTTTACAGTGAGTTTAAATCTTTTTCGGAATTAACTATTATTTCAATAGTATTAAAAATCGATTATTACAGCCGAAATATAAGGGCAAGGGGGCTATACTATTGAAATCAATTAGAACGAAAATAATTGTTAGTGTATTTATATTATTTTTTATTACAAGTAGTGTGATTTATGGATTCGTTTCGGTTCAAATGAAAAAACAAACGGAAGAAGTACTTTTTGATCAAAGTGAAGTGGCTGTTAAGGAAATGAGCTATGCAATCGAAAACTTTTTCATTCAATATGAACAGGCATTAAAGCTCATTTCAAATAACCAGGCGGTCACTAATTTTATTGCTACGCAAGATGGTCGTGAAAATGAAAATGAACGGATACTAAATCTAGAGATTGAAAAGGCTTTAGGAAATTTCATTGAAATTATGCCGGCATCCGATTTAATCTATTTTGCATTTGAAAACAAATTCACAAAATTCTCACCTGAGGTGGATGTGGGACCCGATTTTGACCCAACAGTCCGTCCTTGGTATGCAGCTGCACTAGATAAGATAGGCGAAGTTGCTTGGACAAATCCGTATATTGATGTAGTTTCAGGTGATTACGTCATTACAGGATCATTAGCAATACGTGAAAACGGATCGGTTATTGGTGTCATCGGCTCAGATATTAGTCTTGCAACTTTAACGAATAGTATTTCTGAAAGTGAGTTTGGTTTTAACGGCTATCCGTTTTTATTCGATAGTGATGGTGGAGGAATTGTCCATCCCCTTTTGAATCCCAAAGATGAGAAAATGGTCGACCTTTCTTATGTGACAGAAATGTTTGGCGCTGAAAAAGCGAGCGGTATCGATCGATATGATGAAAATGGCGAAAAGATGATTGGGATTTTTACAACGTTATCGGAGTCTGGTTGGAAAGTCGGTGCAGCTTTCAATGAACAATCTATTGCAGATTCAATGAAAGATACTAAAAACTTAATACTAGCGATATTTCTTCTATCCGAACTTATTATGATTGGTTTGTTATGGTTATTAATTTCAAAACTAATTCAACCACTAAGTAAAATTCGTTCTGCAATGAACAAAATGGCAGAAGGAGACTTGAATGTTACGGCAGATGTCCAATCCAAAGATGAATTTGGCGACCTGGCTGAATACTTCAATGTAATGACTACAAAAGTACGTGAAGTCATTACGGTCGTGACTCGGTCTGTCAACGAAGTCCGACTTTCCGCTGAAGGACTTAGTGCATCTGTTGAAGAAACAACTGCTGTTAGTGAGCAGATGGCAGAGGCGATAAGTGATATTGCTACTGGGGCTACGAAATCGGCTCATGACACAGAGGATGTTACGGGGACGGTAGAGAATTTAGGTGTGCAACTTGTCGGGATTCAACAAAGGGCCGGTGCTATGACGGAAATTGCAACGGATGCTGAAGAAGTCAACACTGAAGGGCGTCTACAAGTTGACCAGCTTAAAAATTCATTTGATAGTTGGAAAACGAATTTACAATCGATGGCAGAGGTTGTCGGTGAACTTGAATCGAAAGTTGGCGCAATTGGTGTTGTGTTGGAAACAATCACAAATATTTCATCCCAGACAAATCTACTTGCACTGAATGCCAGCATCGAAGCAGCTCGGGCTGGTGAACACGGTAAAGGATTCGCTGTAGTTGCGGATGAAGTACGTAAACTTGCAGAACAATCTGCACGTGCTACGCAAGAAGTACAAGCAACAGTTCAGGAACTACAAGAAGGTTCCCGTCAGGTTTCCAGACAAATGAGGGAAACGGGTGATACGTTCAATGAACAGGAATTAGTTGTGGGTGAAACACAAAAAACGTTTCGTTCAATTTCTGATCTTATGAATAAATTAGAGCAATCGATTGGCAGTATTTTTGAAGAAGTTAATCGAGTTGTGGAACATAAAGAAAACGTCATGCAAACAATCGAAACAATGTCCGCAACTGCTGAAGAAACAGCTGCGGCTAGTGAAGAGATTAGTGCATCTACGGATGAACAGCTTCGTGCAATACGTGAAGTGGCAAGTTCAGCAGACATATTGGCTGGTTTAAGTGATGAGCTTCACAGGGCAATCGGTCATTTTAAAATTTAAAGAAAATTGATTTAAGAAGTTTGTACTTCAGTGTTTTTTCAACTGTAGAAGAATTAGTCGAAAATGGTTATAAAAAAGAATATGAAACATAAGATTAAGAATGAAGACCATCGCATCTATCAGAACAATGATGCGATGGTTTTTTGATACTTAATCATCGGTATGTCCTAGCTATACTAGTATTCAATAAATGACTTATTGCATTTAATTTGGGGCATACTGTCTTTAGTCCATATACGTGAAGGAGTGAATGATATGTCATTAGATCCTAGAGAAACTTCAGAAAGAAAAAAGGAGGATCGTAAAAAACGAACGAAAGAGATGAGTGAAGAATTTTCGCATGAAGAACGCATGACAAATGTAGTTGCATCGACCGAGTATACTGGCGGCGGGAAAGGCCAAGCAGATTTGAAAAACGATAAGTTGGAAACGGGTGGATTTTAACTGAAACCCGAGCCTCTACACAACAACTGTGTAGAGGTTTTTCTTTGGAAGCTGAACTTCTTATGGTAAATTAAAGATATCAAATAGATGAAAGAATAAAATCGGTATTTTGTTTTGTTAAAGGAGTTACAAATGATGACTGAATTTTTTAAGCGTAAAAAGATAGAGTTAGGTATTGATTTAAATGATGTTCAAAAGAAAGCAGTAGTACAAACAGAAGGTCCATTGCTCCTTCTCGCTTGTCCTGGATCAGGTAAAACGACTACGATGATTATGCGA
The DNA here is from genome assembly GCF_042681925.1 of Sporosarcina siberiensis. NCBI lineage: Bacteria > Bacillati > Bacillota > Bacilli > Caryophanales > Caryophanaceae > Sporosarcina > Sporosarcina siberiensis. The sequence goes on along the minus strand of NZ_JBHUGI010000027.1, from coordinate 129,871 downwards.
ATTGGGTATTTAATAGAGGAGAAAAAAGTTAATCCAAATCGCATTAAGGCAATTACATTCAGTCGTGCATCAGCTCAAGATATGGCTGAGCGTTTTAAACGATTTTTTCCCGACAGTACACCTGTCGGCTTCTCTACAATTCACAGTCTTGCATTTAAGATTGCACGTACATATTTAGAGAAAACAGGAACCACTTATGAATTAATAGAAGGTCAAGCTAGGCAAAAAATAAATAAGTCGTTTTTACTGAAAGGAATTTATAAAGAAGTACATAAAGATGATTGTACAGACGATGAACTCTCATCCCTTTCCACTTTCATTAGTTCCATTAAAAATAAAATGCTTCTTCCTGAAAAGTGGGAAAGTTTAAAAGGTCCTGTAGATAAAGCAGGGCTTATCGCCAAAAAGTATGAACAATACAAATCTCAGCAAGTTGGCCATCTCCTTCTAGATTTTGATGATATGTTAACGATTGCTGAAGAAGCACTTAGACTGGACGAAGATCTTTGTGATCAATTCCGTATGAAATACGATTATTTACTTACAGATGAGAGTCAAGACACCTCATTTGTACAACATAGAATCGTTGAACATTTAGCGAGCCGACATGGCAATGTCTGTGTGGTTGCGGACGATGATCAATCCATTTACACATGGAGAGGTGCTGAACCCGATTATCTACTGAATTTCAAAAGCGTTTATCCCGATGCGCAAGTTTTGATGATGGAACGAAATTACCGTTCATCTAAAGAGATTGTTGAAACAACGGCGAAATTCATTAAACGAAACAAAAATCGTTATCCAAAGGACATGTATACAGAAAATGCTTCTGTTGCTCCTATAACAATTAAACAATTGGATGATCCCAAAAGACAGCTTGAGTATGTAACATACGAATTACTAGGAGAAACAAACTTAAATGAAGTCGCAATTCTTTTTCGAAATAACTCATCTTCCACAAGATATGTAAGTGAATTACACAGACGTGGAATTCCTTTTTATATGAAAGACGCGGACGATAAATTTTTTACGCATTGGATAGTAGAAGACATATTGAATTTCATGAGACTTAGCTTTAACACAGAACGCAAAGATGTATTTTCAAAAATTATTATGAAAATGAATCTTTTTGTATCAAACAATATGTTAAGAGAGTTTAATTCTGCAAATACAACTGGAAATGTATTTGATGCATTTGCTCAGACAATTGAACTTAGAACAAATCAAGTCCAAAAATTGACTGAGTATAAGACGATTTATGAATCTATCCCTGATCAGCGGCCTGCACAAGTTATTCGAATCATTCGGAATGAGCTTGGTTATGAAGCCGGGCTTAGGAGTAGAGCAGAGAAATTTGGGTTCCGCATAGATCACTTGCTTGGAATTCTAGATACACTTGAAGAAATCGCATCTCAAGTTCGGACCATGGTAGAATTTGCAACAAGACTGAAAGAATTAGAAGAAGCGGTTCAAAACGCAAAATATAATCCTGCGGAAAATGCAGTGACACTCTCAACTTTGCACAGCGCAAAAGGACTTGAGTTTAGAAGAGTGTTTATGATTGATTTACAAAATGGAATCATACCTTCAGAAGATGATGAATCAGATGTTCGTTTATTGGAAGAGGCCCGCCGATTATTTTATGTTGGGATGACACGTGCAAAACAAAATCTGGAATTGCTTTCTTACCGAAACGATGAAGGAAAAACGAAGGAAGATTCAAAGTTTTTGAATGAGATACGAGGATTGCTTTTAAAGCCAACAAAGGTGGCAAATGATTCAGAGAAAATACCCACATCCAAATTAGGAGTTCCAATAAATATGAGCGGTATTGGTGATGTTGCAGGGCTTCCTGTCGGAACAAATATCAGGCACCGTGTGTTTGGAATAGGCAAAATTATATCTATTCAAGACGATAAAATCACCATTCAATTTGATAAAATGGAAAAAGTGTTGGATCTTGAAACCATTTTGAAATACCGTATTCTTGAACGGATAGTATAGTGAAGAAGCTGGTATGGATTGGTTTTGCTGGAGCTGTCGGTGCAATTACACGAACGACAATTGGACATCTTATGATGGACAATTCTGGGGTAGGATTTCCATGGGGCACTTTTAGTGTGAATATGATAGGGACATTTTTATTATGTTGTTTTGTAGGAATTATATTCAGTAAATTTCAAGTGAGTAAGGAACTTGAAGAAATCATTACAATCGGCTTTATTGGCTCATTTACGACATTCTCAGCTTTTAGTATTGAAACTATTTTACTCGTTGAAAATGAACAAATGTTAACAGCCCTTTTATATGTGGGAACAACAATTATTGGTGGGCTCTTTGCAGGTAAGCTTGGATTTTATACCGTTCGAAAGTGGGTGGTTTAATGAACATTCTTGACTTAGTAGCAATAGGGTCAGGTGGTTTTTTAGGGGCCATCATTCGTTATATACTATCACGACGTCTCAATAAGATTAAGGTTATTCCAGTCGGCACGTTACTTATCAATTTAACAGGTGCACTTCTCATTGGAGTTGTATTCGGATCAGAATTATCCAGGACTTGGGTATTCTTTTATGCGTCAGGACTAGCAGGTGCACTTACGACCTTTTCTACTTTGAACAAAGAGATTATTGAAATGTGGGAAAGTAATAAAAAGAAAAGTGCAGCACTTTATTTGGTTGCGACATATTGCGGTGGACTTTTGCTGACGGGTCTAGGATATTGGATATTATCTTAAATATAAAGGATTGAAATAAAATGACTAAGAAAAATAAATCAGCAATGAAGAAAAAACCGATACAGTCAGTCGCTTTACTTATTCTTTTATTAGTAGGGAGCTTTCTGTACAACACATTTTTTTCAGAAGAGGTTATAGAAGAGCCAAGCCGTTCAGGATTAGTTCCTGTAGAGCTGGTAAAAACAATTGACGGTGACACGATAAAAGTTAGATATGAAGGAAAAGAACAAAATCTTCGTTATTTACTGATCGACACTCCAGAAACAAATCATCCGCAGTTGGGAAAACAACCATTTGGCCAACAAGCAAAAGATCGTAATCAGGAATTGATGAACAGTGGAAAACTGGAAATCGAATTTGATATCGGTGAACGAGTGGATAAATACGGACGTCTTCTGGCTTATGTATACATAGATGGTGAAAGTATTCAGGAGAAGCTTATTGAAGAAGGACTGGCGCGTGTTGGGTACGTTTACCCGCCAAATACACGTCATCTAGATTCGTATAAGAAGGCGGAGGAGAGAGCTAAGAAAAATGGGATTGGAATATGGACGCTCGAAGATTATGTAACGAATCGCGGTTTTGATAGTGAGACATATTCAGAAAAATAAAAAACTAGATTCACCAATTCAAAATGGTGAATCTAGTTTTTTCATTTTAACGAAAAGAGTTGGCTGTAGTTGGTTGCTTCTCTAAGTGCTCTTTCCTCTACAGGTATACGAATGGATAACATCCATATATTTAATATAAAATAAATGAATAACGTCCCAAATGCATTGAAAATGAGAGGCAAGACCAGTAATTCAATCGTTACTATCAAATAATTTGGATGACGAAAAAAGCGGTAAGGTCCTTTTCGAACAACATCTGCACCTGGTAAAATAATGATTTTAGTATTCCAGTACTTACCTAGTGAAAACAGACACCAAAAACGAATGATCTGGGCAAAGATGAATAAGGACAATAACGGAATCCAAATAGAAGATAATGGTCTATCCAAAATGAGTACTTCTAAAATAAGAGTGACAAAAAAACCGATATGCATAGCAACCATTACAGGATAATGCAGAGCTCCAACTTCATATGCCCCGCGGCTGAGCATCCACTTCTCATTTCGTTTTGCTACAAATAATTCAAACAGGCGTTGAACAATAACGAATGTTATTAGTAAGGTGAAAAGCATGCATATCTACCTCATTCCCATTTCAATAGCAAAAGTTCACCACAAAATCCTGGGCCAAGTGCAGCCATCAATCCATAGTCTCCAACTTTGGGATTGCTATCCATGAATCGTTGGAGAACATAAAGGATTGTAGGGGAAGACATATTCCCGTTTTCTCTTAATATGGAACGAGATATATCCGTTTTTGTATGATCAAAACCTAGCGACTCTTCATAGGATTCAAGTACTTTTTTACCGCCGGGATGTGCTACAAAATGTTCAATATCATTTGTTGAAAGATCGTGCTTGGAAACAAACTCATGTACAAATGGCCCAAGCCATTTTGTAATTATAGTTGGAATGTTTTTCGAGAAAACAACATATAGACCAGTGTTTTTAACATCCCAACCCATGACGCCTTCTGAATCAGGCATTAGTTTTGAAGTAGTCGCTATGATTTTTGGAACAGGTTGATTGCTCTGAATATGAGATTGATTTCCTGTAATTAGCGCACAAGCAATGCCATCCGAAAATAACGATACTCCAACTAAATTACTTTTTGAATAATCATCTTTTTGAAACGTTAAACTGCATAATTCTACGGAAACGACAAGAACATTTTGTTCGGGAAATGCAAGGCAGTATTCATAGGCTCTACTGATTCCAGCAGCACCACCTGCACAGCCAAGGCCCCAAATAGGAATTCTTTTAGTATCGTCACGAAACGGCAGTAGATTCATGATTCGTGCCTCAATACTCGGCGTAGAAATACCAGTGCTTGAAATAAAGAAGATTGCATCTATTTCAGACGGATGTACCGCTTTATCAAGAAATGGTGTATCGTTAAGGCATTTTTCAATAGCTTTCACACTATAATCAACGGCATGGTGAATATAGAGACTGTTTCGTTCTTCAAAATCATGATCTTTTTCGAACCATTCAATAGGCATGCATACATTTCTTGTTTCAATGTCTCCATTTGAAAATACTTTTAGTAGGCGTTCAATGTTGTCGAATTTTTCGCTAAATAGAGCACGCGTTAATTCAGTCGCCTGCTCCTGTTTTACTTCATGAAGTGGTTTACATATACTAACCGATACAATTTTCGGCATTGGCTACCTCCATAGTCATACTATTTATATATAACCCTGAATTGAATTATACAAACATTTTACTTTATGCATGTCCCTATATCGCTTCATTTATAATACGTTTACAATGAATAAAATATGAAAAAATTCATGAATGCATTTGATATGTGAGCAGCGTTGTGAAGTTTTTGTGAAACGTTGTGAAGTTTGGTCGCGACGTTGTGAAGTTTACGGGAAACGTTGTGATGTTTGATCAGAACGTTGTAAGGTTTTCTAAATGTTGCGAGGTTTGGTAAAAGCGTTGCGAAGTTGTACGGAAACGTTGTGAGGTTTGGTGAAAACATTGCGAAGTTTCGAAAATCTTCATGTTTAATCGAAAAAGACATCAGCCTCACCCCATTAAAAATAGGGTAATGCTGATGTTTACTAAAACGATTAGGATTGGTCTTCATTATTTACAGAAATTTTCTCGCATAATTCTTTCAAGCTAATTTCAAAGGTCTCATTATTTACTTTCGAACGTTTTTTAGGCCCACGTAACCTTCCACCTGCCATCCGAACTTTTTGTGCTTTATGGCGTGCATAGAGCAATTGGTCAATATTATCGTTGGTATACAATCGTCCATTTTGATCAATGGGATGGCCTTGTTTAGCAAGTACCATTGCAGCTAATCCGTAGTCTTGGGTGACAACGATATCGCCTTTTTTGACTTTATTTACAAGTACAAAATCCACTGCATCCGCACCTTTTGAAACAATTATCGTTTCTGCACCTTCGCGATGCATCTCGTGTGCTGTATCGCATATTAGAATACAGTCAAAATTGAATTGCTTTGAAATTTGAATGGTTTCACTAACAACAGGACACGCATCGGCGTCGATTAGAATTGTCGTCACAAAGCAGCCTCCTCTTCCGTATCTAATCCAAGTATAGCAAACCTGGAACGTCTATGTTCTTGCCTTTTCATAAATGAAAAGTCTTATTTTGTTTAAAAAACTAGAAAATATGCGTATAACGAAAGACGCGAATGAATAACCTCTTTGTGGAATCAATGCGAGAAGTATACATTTCAAATTAAAAGCCCATTTAAGTTAAGAAACACAACTCATGATACACTGAGTATAGACAATCTTTAGATAAGAATTTGTCAACTAACTAATTGGGGGAATAAAAAAATGACTAATAAAGTAGAAATTATTCTTGAAAATAACGTGGTTATTACGCAAAATGATACTGTAAAAGAATTTGTTGAAAATAGTGCAGGTGGGCATTGTTCGATCGTTGTAGGCGATGTGCATTACATAGTTATTAAAGAAAGTAAGAAGACACCGCTAACATTAGAAAAAGTACGTGCAACTGCCGGAAATATCTCACGTGATTTAGGTAAACGCAAAGTTAATGGCGCGAGCATTTCAGACGATGTTCTAACAGCAGCTTACAGTGAGTTAGAAAAGGGGAGCGTCCTAACTGCATTTGTTGAAGGGTGGGATCTCGGAGCATATCAGTTTGCAAAGTACAAACCCAGCGTGACTCCATTTCGTACTGAATTGGAAGTAACAGGTACAGATATAACTGCCTTTTTGAATGAAGGGAAGATTCGTGCAGAAGCTACTTCATTCTCACGTGACTTGATGAATGAAGTTTCCAATGTACTAAATCCAACAACTTTTCCAGAAGTATTAAAAGAAAACTTTAAGGATCTTAATGTTGAAGTAAATGTGTTGGATAAAAAGAAACTAGAAGAAATGGAAATGAACGGAGTTTTAACTGTTGGCCGTGGAAGTATGTATCCACCAACATTCGTTGAGCTTGTTTACAAAGGAGACGAGTCGAAACCACTTGTTGCCTTAGTTGGTAAAGGCGTTACGTTCGATACGGGCGGTATCAGCTTGAAGAGCGGTAAAGACTTAAGCGATATGAGAATGGACATGGGTGGGGCGGCAGCGGTTTCAGGTGCCCTAACATTACTTGCGAAAATGAAAGCTAAAGTAAATGTTGTCGTTCTCATTCCGATTGTCGAAAATGCGGCTGATAACACTTCAGTTCTTCCTGGTGAAGTCATTCATTACAAAAATGGGTTAACGGTTCAAGTTGGAAATACCGATGCAGAAGGTCGTCTGATTTTGGCTGATGCGCTCATCCGTGCTGGTGAATGGAATGCTGAGTACATCGTAAATATTGCTACATTAACAGGAGCAGTTGTGGCAGCTCTTGGAACAGAACTTGGTGGCGTATTTGGAGATGAAGAATTATCGGCTATTATGAAAAAGGTCGGCGATATCAATGGTGATTTCAACTGGCCAATGCCTTTAGTAGAAGCTTATGACAGTTCATTGGACAGTGATTACGCGGACATGAATAACATTAGTTCACTAAGTGTAGCAGGTTCAATCACTGCTGGTTTATTCTTACGTCGTTTCGTACCAAAAGGAAGCAAGTGGTTGCATGTAGATATGGCGGGAGTAATGGATAAGAGCAAGGATTCCGGCTACTACGCGAAATCAGCAACGGGATACGGAGCAAGACTATTGGCTGATTATACAACACGTATTTCAAAATAAACCATTTAAATTGAATTAGAGTATAAACGAGCATCGCATTTTGCGGTGCTTTTATTGTTAAGGAAATATATAGATATTTGTAGTATAGAAACTGAGAATGGATGTGAAGGTCAAAACAATGTTGTCTGTATGCAAAAACTTCAAAAAAATAAAACCTTTCATACTTTATGAATATATCATATAGTGGGGACATGCTTGTTCCAAAAACGGGATAATTTACGGAATTATTTCTTAAACTAAGGGAAAATATTGACGATATAGGAGAAAGAGGGAGTTGTAGAGAAGAAATCCTATTATATTATTTAATAAAGTATATTCCAATTAAATAGAAGATGAATAATTGAGTAGTAATTGATAGGGATAGGCGAAAAGTATGGTGAATTATTAATATCAGAAGTACTGAAAAATACGAAAAGTAATAAAATTAAAGATAAAGGGGAGATGGAAGTTATGAGAATCAAGTTGTTTTTAACGATGATGGCAGCTGCGTTGGCGATTCTGGCGATAGTTGTACCAGTTCAAGCGAAAGAGATAAAAGAAACGTTTCAAGAATTTACAGATGTGACTAAAAGCCATTCTAATTATGAAGTGATTATGAAAATGCAGAAAGAAGGTATCATCAACGGGTATGAAGACGCCACGTTCCGACCAAGACAAGCTATTTCTCGCATGCATGTTGCTTCACTATTAGATCGTGCGATTACGTTAGAACCGATTCGAGATGCGGTGGAGTTTAAAGACGTTCCGAAGAACCATGCGTATTATGAAATTATCCAAAAAATTCAACGTGCAGGGATTGTAGACGGAAGTAATGGTAATTATAATCCAAATGCATCATTAACGCGGGTGCAAATGGCTAAAATCTTGGTCAATGCTTTTGATTTAAAGATTAAAGCAGAATATGATTTCCCAGATGTACCGACAAACCATTGGGGTAGTAACTATGTACGGGCCTTGTATTCCAATGGGGTTACGACAGGCGATAATGGGTACTTTAACCCGAACGAGCCTGTAAGTCGTGCGCATTATGCGGTGTTTTTACATCGCTTACTCAACATTGATGAAGACTTTGTTGCACCGCCGATTCCAAAACCGAAACCTGAACCGAAGCCTGAACCTAAACCTGAGCCGAAGCCTGATAAAGATTGTGTTGTAGGGGTTTATGGTCCTGGAGTTAACACTTGTCCCCGTGACCCAAACGATTTGGTTAAACCGATTTACGTTCCAAGTGGGGCAAAGTTGATTGAAGATACAGGATATGAACAAGTATATTCATATAATAAAAAATTGCCAGGTGGAGGAGCAATTCATAAGATCATTGGGAGCAAAAGTTCAATTTCTATGGTAGGAACAGATAATAATGGAAAGAGTATGTTGCCAAGTTACCTTCCAGAAAGAGATGTTGTTCAGTTTACGGTATTTGGTAGTGAAAAACCAGTCGTAAACAAAGATAGTCTGGAGCTGTTGTACGAAATCGGTAGAGACTTTGCTAAAGGATATGGCTATGGCTCACTTGAACCCTTTCATATGATAAAAGTAGATATTGGTGAATACGGCCAAGCCTGGTTAGCTAATACAGACTCTAAAACTTTGGGGGAAGAAATAGACAAAAATAATAAATTCAGTGACCCAAAGATCATCTTAAAACAAACAAAGGATGGGCGGGTCATAGATTCATATGAAGGTATGAAAAATAACGACAAATACGAGTGGAAAATTACTTCAAAAGAATGTAAAGGTGGAAAATGCTCCAAAGATATAGACTCAATAAAGCTAGATAAAGATATGGAATTTGTAATCATGTATGAAGAAAAATAGATTTAGTAGAAGACCAATTCTTGAAATCATAGATACTAAAGAAGCGGTAAGGAGCTTGCGAAATCTTGCTAAGGAACTTTGGCCAATGATTGAAGCCTTTAGAGCCATATCTAGAAAAAGACCGCTAATTCAAATACGAATTAGCGATCTATTTCGTGCTTTATTTGGCTATTCGTACCAGAGAACTGACCAGGTTAGTAAAAGTTAAGCCCTTTTTCATCTACTATTTAGTGCTTATTTCATTCGCAAACAAGAACTTGTCTTACAAATAATCCTTTTTTCGCAAGACATCTGTCTACGATTGTAAAACCGATCTCCTCAATCACTTGGTCAATGGTTTCAATTGAAACGATAATTACCTTTTTCGCAATTCGCCGTCCATGTATTAATATTTCATATTGAGCTTCAGGTGTTGTTTTTGAAAAAATATTATAAGGCATGTCAATAATTGCCACGTCATAATATTCTTCAATCTCCGCAATCGGCCCAGCCTGAACATCTCCAACCAAATTGAAATACGCAAAGTTTTCTTTCACAGGTTCGATTACAAGTGGGTTAATATCACGACCGACAATATCAATACCCATCGAAAGAGCTTCAACGAGAACAGTACCAATTCCACAACAAGGGTCAATTACCTTAACACCAGCCGGATTAGGCGCTGCAATATTCGCAACAGCTCTCGCAACACGAGTGTTTAAAGAGGTTGAATAGCTGTGAGGTTTATTTTGATGTTGGAACCAAATCGATTCGCTTTCAACATACTTTCCAAAATACCACTTATTATCATAAGTCAGGAAACCAAATATAATTTCGGGGTCTACTAATTCAGGATTTCCAGTAATGCATAATCCGATTTCACGCTCAAGTTTTCTACGTTCAGGGTGATCAATCTTTACTGTCGAATGAATCGCCATTGTGTTTAAACAAACCACTTTAAAAGTGAATTCATCCACAGTGAAATTTTTCACTTTATCTAAAAGACCTGTCCAACTATCGGATTCATATAAAACTTCCAGACGTTCTTTCATGAAAGGGCTGCGACTTGGGTCGACTTTAATCGTACTTTTCAAGACATTTGTAAAAGAGTCCTTCCCAAAGAAAGAACGCATTTCTAATTGGCATAACTCATGTTCGTCACTGTGTTGAACATATGTGTATATAAATTCGGTGTTGCTCACTCATTTCCCATCCTTCACTGTGCATCCTCTAAAGCTTCGATCATGTTGTAAACAAAGCTATACATCAATTCCACAATTTTATTAATAGAAATGTCTTCATCGAACCCTTTCATATAATCCAACGCGAAATTTACATCCCATAAACCATCCGCATCAGAAAAACTCACACTGTATTTTACGCCATCTCCATTTAAATGCTCATCAAGATATTGTTTGAAATCCGGCCCGAATTTCTTTTGTACTTTTAAGCCGAATAATGCAGTGTACGTTTCGAATACATCATCTAGTTCTAGTGCAACAGCATCAATGCGTGCCAATTCAAATGACTTCGATTCCAAGAAAATAAATTCATCACGGTTTTTCTTTAAATAAGTCATTGATTCATTCAAGAATTCAGCAGTTTCTGTACGAATCACTTCTTCTGTCTCTTTGTTGCATAATTCGATAACATCGTATCGAATGTCGTTCACTTCAACTGCGATATTATCCGGTAGTAAAAGATGTTGTTCCGCATAAAGTTTCACCACATCTGGCAATTCGATTGTATGATCAACTGCGTTGTCCATTATATAGGTTTCAAGCTTCTTTTTTAACATGTTTACGTCACTCCTTCACTATAAGTAGTATAGCGTATTGTGTTGATTATGGCTTTCATTTTCTACCTAGAAATTAGTTAATGTGTGTTTTATTGCTACAGTGAATGTACATTTGTTAGTATGTATAGAAGTGATTCTTTTGAACGGAATATTTACTGCTTTCTGTTTATAGAGAATGAGGAAAAGGAGATGACGCATAGATGAAACTTTGGGGCGGAAGATTTACAAACCGTGAAGACGAAATAATGGAGAAGTTTAACACATCATTACCTGTGGATTATAGACTTTATCATGAGGATATTGTTGGCAGTTTGGCACATGTAACGATGCTTGTACATTGTGATTTACTAACACCTGAAGAGGGTGAACTGCTTGTAAATGGCCTACAGTCCATTTTAATCGATATAGAAAGCGGAGACTTAAAAGTAGAAGGTGAATATGAAGATATTCATTCTTTCGTTGAAATGAATTTAACGGAAAGAGTTGGTGAAACGGGTAAAAAGCTACATACAGCAAGAAGCCGAAATGACCAAGTTGCAGTGGATATGAGATTATATGCGAAAAACAAAGCGAGTGAAGTATGTGATTCTCTTCAATTACTTATCGATTCTCTCAATAAAAAAGCTGCGGAAAACAACGTGATCATGCCGGGTTATACACATTTACAGCGTGCACAAGTTGTTACGTTTAGTCATCATCTTGGTGCGTATGTACAGATGTTTACACGTGATAAAAAACGTGTTGAAAATGCAATTGAGCTAATGGATGAAAATCCGCTTGGTTGTGGCGCTTTAGCCGGTACTACACATAATATCGACAGAAATGTAACTACCGAACTTCTTGGGTTTTCTAAGCCAGTAGATAATTTTTTGGACGGTGTAAGTGACCGTGATTATTTATTAGAATTAATGTCGAATTTCTCAATTACAATGATGCACCTAAGCAGATTAAGTGAAGAACTTATTATATGGAGCAGCCAAGAGTTCAATTTCATTAAAATGGCAGACGCATACTCGACAGGTAGTAGCATTATGCCGCAAAAGAAAAATCCAGATGCTGCTGAATTGATTCGAGGGAAAACAGGGCGTGTGTATGGCTCATTATTTTCGCTATTAACGACTATGAAAGGATTGCCGCTTGCTTATAATAAAGACATGCAGGAGGATAAAGAGCAATTCTTTGATTCACTCGACACAGTAATGGACTGTCTTGAAATTATGGCTAAAATGATTGAAACACTTCACGTAAATGAAGATAATATGAAGGCTGCGATTAAAGCTGGATTCTTGAATGCAACTGAAGTAGCGGATTATTTGGTTAGTAAAGGTACGGCTTTCCGGGATGCGCATGGAATCGTTGGACTGCTTATCATTTATTGCGAAAAAGAGAATAAAGCAATTGAAGACCTAACAATAGATGAGTTTGCGAAGTTTAGTGATCAGATCGGCTCCGATATATATCCGTATATTGATTATGAAAATATTATCACTAAAGGAAACAAAGGATTACTTAAGAAGTGAATAAATAAGATAATGACCCGATTTAGAAAGCTTATCGGGTCATTTTTATACACATTAGTTGCCAACTTTGTAATAAAGTATACAATAATCTATAAATTTCGTGTATTATATATAGGAATGCTAAATACATAAAGTAGTAGAATGAGAAGAGGGATTTTTAGTGAAACCAATTATTGGAATAACAACAGATACTGAAAAGAATTACAATCACGTTCTAAATTATGAATATGTGAAAGCAGTAAAACGTGCAGGCGGCTTACCGCTTATTATTCCGGTTGGAATTGAAGAAGATATTTCGCAAATCGCAGCGATGCTTGACGGTTTGCTAGCATCAGGGGGAAACGATATTAGTCCATTGCTCTTCGATGAAGAACCGCTTCAAAAATTAGGTGAAGTTTCGCCGGGCCGTGATGCGATTGAAATTGATCTTGTACGTGAAATGCTGAAACTAGATAAACCGATTTTTGGTATTTGTAGAGGGATGCAAGTACTGAATGTTGCTGTTGGTGGAAATATCTATCAAGACTTATACGCACAAAATGAAGGTACATTACTTCAGCATATTCAAAATGCACCAAACGATTACAAATCTCATTATGTACAAATTACTAAAGGAAGTTTATTTGAAAAGATTGCTGAAACCGATAAAATCACAGTCAATTCCTATCACCATCAATCGGTAAAGGATGTACCAATGCCGCTAATCATTAATGGTAAAGCAAGTGATGGAATTATTGAGTCGCTAGAGAGTACCGAACACCGTTTTGTTATAGGTGTTCAATGGCACCCAGAAATTTTATCGAATTCGGGAGATGCTGTATCTCTACGTTTATTCGAAAGATTTATAGAAGCATGTACCGAAAAATAAAATCAAAAAACCAGTAGCCGATTAAGGTTACTGGTTTTTTGATTTTTATTCAGCGATATGAATTAAAGTGCCATATCCTTTTTGCTCCATATCTTCTAGAGGAATGAAGAGAATAGACGCACTGTTAATGCAATATCTTTTTCCGCCACGGTCTTTTGGTCCATCGTCAAACACATGACCTAAATGGATATCTCCTGCACGACTTCGAACTTCAGTCCGAATCATGGAAAAACTCGAATCTTCATGGTACGTAACGACTTCAGGAATAATTGCTTGTGTGAAACTTGGCCAACCGCATTGTGAATCGTATTTGTCTCGATTTGTGAATAAGGGTTCGCCCGTTACGATGTCGACATAAATTCCCGAATCATAAGTGTCCCAATACTCATTAGAGTAAGCGTTCTCCGTATCATTGAGCACAGCAACTTTATATTGGTCCTCTGTTAACTTACTTTTGATATCTTTGTCGCTTGGTCTTTCATACATCGATGGATCGATATTTACATCATCATCTAATATGCTTAAATCAATATGGCAATACCCATTTGGATTTTTCTTTAAATAGTCTTGATGTTCTTCTTCAGCAAGGAAATAATTTTCTAAGGGTAGAACTTCAGTGACTATTGGATCATCGTAATAATCTTGCTCAACCTTGACAGCATCTGCGATTATTGAAGAGTCCGCATCGTTAATGTAATAAATTCCAGTACGATACTGAACTCCTTTGTCATTACCTTGTTGATTGAGTATTGTTGGATCGATAACTTTAAAGAAGCTTGTCAATAGTTTAGAGAGTGAAACGCGTTCTGGATCATAAGAAACTTCTACTGTTTCTGCAAATCCTCGATTACCTCGAATTACCTCGTTATAGGTAGGGTTTTCTCCTTCGCCATTGGCATAACCGGAAGTGGCATCTGCGACTCCGTAAATGCGTTCCATATAAGCTTCAACACCCCAAAAGCAACCACCAGCAAAATAGACTTTTTCTAAATTACTAGTCGAATAATCTACAATCTCATTGGGGTTTTCTATAGCTACTTCGCTATCTTCATTTGAGCTGGCGGCAGTTGTAGACGAGTTTGAAGATGAACAGGCAGAGAGAATCAGTAAAAGGGATACAGTCATTCCAAGAAAATAGAATTTCTTCATTGATGATATTCCTCCCTTAGTTAATGGTTTCGAAATCTTTAATGATTGTTTCATTAGGCACATGGCCAATTGTTGTCTTGGCAAGAATTCCATCAGATCCAATGAAGTATGAAGTAGGATAGGCAAGAATACCAAATTGCTTTGCCCATTTACCATCCATATCTAGTAAAACAGTGAGATTGTCGGCTGATAATTTCGGATACCACTTACTGAATTTAGATGCTGATTTCTCACCTTTGAAATCCGGGCTCACAATCGTGAGTATTTTAAAATCATTCTCTTGAGCTGCTAATGTGTTAAGTTCATCAAGGCCAGCCAGACATATCGAACACCAGGAAGCCCAATATTTTATATATACTTTTTCGCCTGCAAGATCTTCAAGGGCGATTTGGTTACCAGCTAAATCTTCAATTACAAACATAGGTGCTTGGTCACCTTTGTTTGTAATTGAAGAATTGGAATTTCCACAAGCAAAAAGGAATACGACGGAGATTAAAGTAAATAAAAATAATGTTAGTTTGTTTTTCTTCATACTTTCCATCTCCCATCTATTGTTAATTCAGTATATAAAAAATAGAGAGACTAGAGCAAGTACATAGGCTCTGTCCCTCTAACAGTTAATTTCGTTTAAACCGACTTTTCTTAGTCGATTTCAATCGTTCCATACGATTACCAATTTCTTGTTCCATTAAATTAGTTTTACTCGAGTCGATTGTGATGTTAGTTATTATATCATTATGTATTTCCACCAAAAACCACGTACCAACAACACTTTCAGATGGAAGTTGTGATTTATCCAATAAAAGTTCTTTTTTGAGCTCTTCAATAAGTAGAAGAGCCCTATTGTTATCAGTGAATCGATCTAAATATGCAGAATGCATCTTTTAACCTCCTGTGCACGCAAAGCCTTGCGCAATAATGTCTTTAATACGTGCAGGTCCAATTCCCTTAATTTTAGAAAGGTCATCAACAGAATTAAAAGGACGTAAGTTTATTAAATCCAAATGGCGGGAAGTTCCAATATGGATAATAGATTGAATCTCTGCATCAGAAGCTGTGTTTATGTCTATACATGAACTTGTGGGTTTTGTCTCTGTGTAAGTAATATCTTCTGCCTCATTATCTTCATCTGAACCGGTTGGAGAATGATGTTGAATTGTTCCTTGTTTACTCGTAAGGACAGTATACGTTTTTCCATCTGTTTCTACTAGTATCGTTCCATGAACATCGGTCCCATATAGGTGTGTACCACTTGCTTCGATACGTTCAATTGTTTCAAGATTTGGGTGTCCGTATGAATTTCCAGCACCAGCCGAATAAATAGCAGTTTCGGGGTCAACAGCTTGCAGAAACCTCTCCGTTGAAGAAGTACTTGATCCATGATGACCTACTTGTAAAATATGTGCCTTTAAGTTGACACCTATACTAACCATTTCATTTTCAGCTTGTCGTTCGGCATCTCCTGTAAATAAAAATATGATTTCTCCGTATTGTATTCTAAGAACAAGAGAGTTGTCATTTGTACTACGTAATAAAGTGTTTGGATGAAGGATTGAAACTTCAACGGGTCCAATGTCAAAGACGTCATCTACCTGAGGCTCGTAGTAATCCACATCATTGATTTTAATAGCAGCGATTGACGCGGCGAAAATTTGTGAATTTACTACTTCTCCATTCATCCATACTTCATCCACATTAAACTCATTGATAACTTGATCTAATTGTCCTATATGATCCGCATGAGGATGTGTGATAGCGATAATATCGATGTCTTTAATGTTTTGTGTGTGAAGATAAGAAACGACATCAGAGGAGCTCCAATTTCCAGTGTCTATAAGCATTTTATACTCTTCATTTCCATCGTTAAATTCAAGTAATGTGGCATCGGCCTGTCCTACGTCAATGTAATGTACTGTCATTTTTGAAAGTAGCGGGTCTATTTCAAGTACTTCTACTTTATCATCCTTAGAGGGATTTTCTATGATTTCTGGAGACTCCAAATTAGTGGTTATCTCGTCTTTGGAGGATGCATCAGTTTCTATAGTAGTTTCAATGTTTCCAGTGCCGCATCCAGATAAAAATAAAAGTCCTACCAATATGTATAAATAGGTGAATAATTTGTACCGCATTTTTATGCTCCTAACTCTAAATAGTTTCTATGAATCTGCAAGAATAACTTGTAATTAAATACTAACATGGGTAAAATAAAAGGTGTGGTATTCTGAATTATTAGTCTTCTGTTTCGGGATTGGAAAAAGAGGAACAGTGAAGTTTACCTAGAATTATAAAAGTCGGGGAGGGAAATAATGTTTAAATCAAAGGGGAAATTTCAACTACTTTTTATAATAGCACTAGTGCTACAACTCATTACTGTTCCTTTATATTCACTAGCAGATGAAACTGTATCGAACTCAATTCAAGTTGATTATTTGGCACTTGGAGATTCGCTTGCTTATGGCATTAACTCGGATAACACACCTGGGAAGAGCTATGCGGATTTTTTAGCAGAGTCATTGAAATCGGAAAACGCATTGTTGTCATTTAACAAGGGTTTCTCATTTCCGGGTTATACAGTAGCAGAAGTATTAACAGATATACAAGACAATGCAGTAAAGCCGGTCATGGGCGAAGGATATGAAGAGCTGAATGTCGAACTTCACGCATCTATTGAATCTGCAGAAATTATTACAATTACAGCGGGTGCAAACGATGTATTAAAACATCTTAATATCAATACGGAAACACAAGCGCTTGAAATTGATGAGGCAAATCTTAAAGCATCGATTGTACAAGTCGGAAAGGATTATTATTCAATCCTAACTGAAATTCGAAAAATCAACCCTACTGCACAAGTATATGTTATGGGGTATTACAATTCATTTCCATATCTAGCTGATAAGGTTCAGCCACAAATAAATCAATTGCTTATAGGTTTAAATGGATCTATCAATCAAGGGAGTGCTGATGCAAACACATTTTTTATACCAACTGCAGATGCAATCGCAGCGGATTTTAAAGTGAACCTGCCGAACCCTCAAAATATTCATTTAAGTGAAGCCGGATATAAAGTAATAGGCGAATTATTTATTCAATCGGTTTTAAAAAATTATCCATGGATTCCTGTCACTGAACCAGAGTATCCAGAAGAAAGTCCCGTACCTTTCAATGATATTGAGTCGAGTGAATTTAAAGATTTCATCTTGATGTCTGCAGAAATGGGGTTAGTGAACGGATACAAAGATGGAACGTTTAAACCAAATGCAAAATTGACACGTGTTCAAGCGGCGTCTATCATTGTGCGAGCACTTGAACTAGAAACGGACAAACAAGCCAACTTTACGGATATTTCAAATTACGCAAAAGAAACGCAAGCTGAAATTGCGGCTGCGGTAGAATTTGGAATTGTAAAACCAAATGATCAATTCAATCCAAGTAAAAGCGTAACACGTGCACAACTTGCATTGATGATGAAACGGACATATGAATTTATTTTAGGTCATCAATATACAGCTGGAGAACATGCACCATTCTCGGATATTGATCAATACGATGCAGAAACAAAGAATGCCATCACATTTGTTTATGAGTACAAAATTGCAAATGGTTCTAATGGAATGTATATGCCAAGTAAAGCAGCAACACGTGGGCAAGCCGCAAAAATGTTCGTGAATTTTGTACTTGTTGATTAAAATCATACTTTAAAAACAGCTTTGTACTTCTGAAATAGAAGTACAAAGCTGTTTTTCTATAAATAAAGATCGGAAATTGTAATGGATTAATTACAAATGTATAAATAATTGATTTGTTTCTATATAAAAGGTATTTTTCACAAAAAACAATAGAGCTTGTTCTTATAAACGTACTACTCACATATTTATATTATATGATTTACTCCGAATATACTGTTCTACGAAAGGGCAGCCCTATTTGGAAATAATATAAAATGCGAGGGGGATGAATATGGACCAAATGCTTGAAACGATTGTTGGGTGGTTATGGGGGTTGCCGCTGATTTTTACCGTACTGTTTGTAGGTTTGTATTTTACAATCGGAAGTAAATTATTTCAATTCGGCTTTTTACCGCATATCTTTAAAGAAACCTTCGGAAAGGTTTTTGCGAAAAAAGATAAAAATGCAAATACGAAAGGTATCTTAACACCCTTTCAAGCCGTAAGTACTGCAATTGGTGGAAGTGTTGGGGTTGGTAATATTGGCGGTGTTGCAACGGCAATTGCAATCGGGGGACCAGGTGCTGTCTTATGGATGTGGATTACAGCTCTTCTTAGTATGATGACGAAGACTGTAGAAGTGACATTATCTGTTTATTATCGAAATACTGATGAAAAAGGCGATCCATATGGTGGCCCGACGTACTATATGGAAAAAGGGCTTGGAGAAGAAAAGAATTTTAAGTTTTGGAAAGTACCTGCAATTCTATTTGGATTTGGTATATTTACTACATTTTTTATTACATTGCAAAACTATACAATTTCTGAATCGATAAGCTCCACATTTAATATTGGAATGATTCCAGCTTCTTTAATGTTCTTAACAGTTATATATATTATCATCTATGGTGGAATTAAGAGAATTGGGGAGATTGCTTCAAGACTCGTACCGTTTATGTGCATATTTTACGTACTCGCAGGATTATTTATTATCTTCAAAAACTACACTGAAATCATTCCTGCTTTCGCTTTGATTTTCAATAGTGCATTTGGAGGAATGGCAGCTGTTGGCGGATTTACTGGGGCAGTTATTGCGCAGGTAATTCGGATGGGTGTCGCTCGTGCAGTATATAGTAACGAAGCAGGTTGGGGAACTTCACCTATGATTCACTCAACAGCTCAAACGACTCATCCCATTAAACAAGGCATGTGGGGTACGGTCGAGGTGTTTGTGGATACAATGATTGTTTGTACGATTACTGCTTTAACAATTATTATTACGGGTGCATGGTCTTCGGGACTTGACGGTGCAACATTAACATTATCCGCATTTGAAATCGGAATTGGTCAATTTGGAAGATATATTATTACAATATCCATTTTCCTTTTTGGACTTACAACCTCTACCGGATGGTATACGTATTATGAAATTTTGTTGAGGCATATGTTTAATAATGAAAAGAAAATCACCCTGAAATATAAAATTCTTACATTATTTAAGTGGCTATATCCGATACCAGGTTCATTGATGGTAATTTATGCAGTATACTATGATCTTCCAGGAAAAGCAGTTTGGTATTTTGCAGACATCACGACAGCTATTCCGACATTCGTGAACTTAGTTGTATTACTATTTTTAAGCAAAAAGTTTTTTGAACTACTTCGCGATTACAAAGCGCGCTACATGAATATTGGAACAGTCGATCCCAATTTCAGCGTTTTTTATGAAGATAAATTAAAAAAGGATAAATTAAAATAAACTAATCTAAAATCAACTCCATTTATATCTGGAGTTGATTTTTTTACTGTGTCAAAATCATTAGCTTGAAAAAGAACTTTTAATGATGAATAATTGACAGTACAAACAAATATAGATATACCTTTTATGGGGATGTCTTTATTCAGTGAAACTCTCCGAAGGAATAGGTGTTAGCAATGAAACAATACATTATTATTGGTGCTGGGATATTAGGAACATCTGCGGCATATCAATTGGCGAAGTCTGGGGTAAGCGTCACAGTTATAGATAGAGAAGAACCAGGAAGAGCAACGGATGCAGCAGCAGGAATCATATGTCCGTGGTTGTCTCAGCGAAGAAACAAAGCTTGGTATGCACTTGCAAAAAGTGGAGCTGCTTACTATACTTCACTAATCGAACAGCTAAAAGAGGATGGAGAAACCGAAACAGGGTATCGGCAAGTAGGTGCGATCAGTGTGCAAAAGGATGCAGGAAAACTTGAGAAGATGAAAGAGCGAGCGATAACAAGACGCTTAGATGCACCCGAAATAGGTGTTATTGAAAAGCTCACTTCAACTGACACATCTGCATTATTTCCGCCATTATTAAATGATTTCGAATCTGTTTATATCAGCGGAGCAGCACGTGTGAATGGTCGTGCATTACGGCAGGCTTTAGTAAATGCAGCTGAAAAGCATGGCGCGCTCTTTGTAAAGGGGTCTGCTGAGTTAGAGTATGAGGATAGTATCGTAACGGGTGTACGACTAGAAAAAGAGTTTTATCCAGCGGATTGTGTTCTAGTAACTGCGGGTGCTTGGGCTTCCGAATTATTGAAACCACTCGGTATACATCTGGAAGTTAGTGGACAGAAAGCCCAGATAGTCCACCTTCAATTAAGCGATGAAGTGACAGAGGAATGGCCTGTCGTAATCCCACCGAACGATCAATATATTTTGGCATTCGATGATGGAAAAGTAATCGTTGGAGCAACACATGAAGATGGTATGGAGTTTGATGGAAGAGTTACAGCGGGTGGGTTACATGAGGTTCTAGATAAAGCACTAGCTGTGGCGCCAGGGTTAGTGGATAGTGAATTTATTGAAACGCGCGTTGGTTTTCGACCAATCACTCCAAACTTTCTACCGATTATTGGTGAGGTTCCAAATGTTAAAGGGATGCTCCTTGCTAACGGACTTGGTGCATCCGGATTGACAGTAGGTCCATTTTTGGGTGAACAACTAGCGAAACTTGTGTTAGGTCAACAAGTTGAAATTGATTTAGATCTTTATCCAGTTTCCGGCGCAATTCGACAGGATTAAGAATCTTAATTTTATAAATTAAAAAATGCCTACTTTTAAAATCATTATTTTTAAAAGTATGCATTTTTATTTACTATTTTAGATTTTTTATAAGGTTCACTATTGTGTGAAAGTTAACTCTACAACAATTACAATCTTATGATATGATAGAAGTCCCCATCTTGTCTGGAAGTTATCGGTATAATTTACAGTAAAATGTTTTGTAGAATGAATAAAGGTATAACAGTTGTTATGAAAAATATGAATAGAAGGAGTTTTTTTATGCGTAATTATGTATACATCACATTTGTTCTAGTCCTAAGTGTCGTTCTTAGTGCATGTAGTAATAACGATGAAAAAGTTACATTATATTCACATAACACTCAAGAAGAGATGCAAACATTTGTGGATGCATTGAAAGCGGATACAGGTATTGAGGCGGAATTTCTAACAATGTCGAGTGAAGAGATATGGAGTCGTATTAAGGCGGAGAAACCGAACGTTGGTGCTAGTGCACAATGGGGAATGTTACATAGTTTAGCATTTCTGGCGGATCAAGAAGATTTACTAGAACCATATGACTCGCCAGAATGGGAAGATGTTCCTGAACAATTTAAAGACCCAGAGGGAAAATGGTACGGTTGGTCATTTTGGTTTAATATTCTAGCTGTAAACACCGATTTATTGGAAGAGTTAGGACTAGATAAGCCTACTTCATGGGAAGATTTAATTGACCCTCAGTATAAAGGTGAAATTGTTATGCCTAACCCCGGTAACTCTGGAACGGGATTTTTAATTGTTTCTACTTTAATTCAACTCTTGGGCGAGGAAGAAGCATGGGCTTATTTAACAGAATTAGATAAAAACGTTGCTCTTTACACCCAATCTGGTACGCAACCTGCACAAATGGCAGCACAAGGCGAATTTGCAATTAGCATTACTTGGGATCAAGCTGCATTCGACCGAGCCGATGAAGGGTATCCAATTGAAGCAATCGTACCTGAAGAAGGTGTTGGATTCGACTTAGATGTTGCTTGGATTTACAAAGATGCAAAAAATATGGAACAAGCAAAAAAAGTGATAGATTATATTGGATCCGAAAAAGGAATGCAAGCCGCTGGAAAGCACCGTTCCATGGTAACGAAACCTGGAGTTGAAGGCGCAATTGATTTTGAACCAAATTTAATCGACTATGACGCAGTTTGGGCTGCAGAGAATAGAGATCGAATTATGGACAAATGGAGTGAAACATTTGATAAGTAAAGGGTGATCACGTGATCTCGGAGAATAATGAAAACGTTTTAATTGAACGTTTTAAAAATAGATGGAAGCAGTTTTGGTCTGAACCGGCATTTGCAATTGCGGCAATCATCATAGCTGTTTTACTCATCTTGTTTATATTAGCACCGGTAGTAGCTGTATTTTTAAAAAGTTTTGGTATTGGCTCTGGGGGATTTACACTTCAATATTATGAACGTTTTTTTCAGACACCAAACTATTTTCGTGCACTTAAAAACAGTGTTTCGGTCGGGTTGATTTCAACTTTAATTATTATACTTATAAGTTTACCTTTTGCATTGTATGTAACAAGATCTAAGAGTGTTGTATCGAAAGCATATCGAGGGATTGCGTTATTACCCCTTGTCGCTCCTCCATTTATATTTTCCTTAGCACTAATCATTTTATTTGGAAGAAGAGGGATTGTTTCTAGCTTTTTGAACGATACATTTGGAATCGAATTTAGTATTTATGGATTTTGGGGTGTTGTTATCGCCCAAGTCTTAGGTTATTTTCCAATAGCCTATATGATGATCGAAAGTTCACTTCGCTCAATCAACGCTAACTTGGAGGATGCTTCTCATGATTTAGGGGCGGGACAAGGACGTACGATACAGAAAATAACATTTCCGTTAGCAAGTGGTGGTATTTTGAAAGCCGCTTTGCTCGTATTTGTAATGGCTTTAGCTGATTTCTCAAACCCTCTTGTGATTGGTGGAAATGAACCCTTTTTGGCTTCAGAAGCATTTGCATTGGTAACCGGTAGACAAAATTTAGAAATGGCTGCGGTCTTAGGGATCTTCCTAATCGTTCCGAGTCTTTTGATATTCCTCTACCAAACTTATTTTATGTCTGCAATAGATACAACTTCAATTGATAGCACTTCTGGCAGTGAAAACTTGCCGTTAAATACTAAAATCAAATCAGTTACATTTGTTATTAGTTCTTTAATGGTGTTTTTTATAGTTACAATGTTTTTCATGGTAATAGCAGGTGCATTTGTAAAAATTATTGGCGTGAATAATACATTTACTTTGGAACATTTCTCAGATCGTTCAGGATGGAAATACATGTATAACAGTGTTATTGTATCTTTCTTTGCAGCAATATTAGCTGCAGGATTAGGTATGTTGCAAGGTTATTTAACAGCGAGAAAAAATATTCCTGCTATGAAGTTTCTTGAATTCATCGCACTGTTTGGACTAGCTGTTCCTGGAACAGTTATTGGTATAGGCTATATTTTAATATTTAACGGTCCGCCGTTCTTTTTAACCGGAACAGTGCTGTTACTCGTTATGAATATGACTTTCCGTAAAATAGGAGTTGGGCTAGAAGCGGGGATTAGTAAACTCGGTCAGATGGATGTAACGATGGAAGAAGCATCATCAGATTTAGGTGCAAGTCGTTTTTACACATTTAGAAAAGTTGTATTGCCACTACTAAGCCCAGCATTTATGGTCGGTTTTGTTTATACATTTATGACATCAATGATTTCAGTGAGTTCCGTTATCTTTCTCATTTCTCCGGGAACGAATTTGGCTTCCGTGTATATTTTAAATTTAGCAAACCAAGCCGCAATTGGTCGAGCATCCTCAATGTCCTTCATACTCATCTTAATTGTTGTGGCTTGTATGGGACTCACAAAATGGATAGAAAAGCGGAGTAATATAGGTATCTAAACAATGGAAAACGGAATGAGGGTGATATGTATGTTGGAAGAAAAAAAACCACTTCTTCAGTTGAAAAACATTAGTAAATCCTTCGGGGATGTCTCTGTAATAAAAAATATTTCACTAACGATTAATCAGGGAGAATTAATTACGTTTATTGGTCCTAGTGGGTGTGGAAAAACCACTTTGCTTCGAATTATTGGAGGATTTCATCCCCAAGACTCGGGTCAAGTATTATTAGAGGGAGAATCAATTGATCACCTGCCAACAGAGAAGCGTGCGACAGGAATGGTTTTTCAGAATTATGCTCTTTTTCCACATATGACAATATATGAAAATGTTGCTTACGGCTTAAACTTTCAAAAGAAGTCGAAAAATGAAAAAGAGGCTTTAGTCAAAGAAGTACTCGCGCAAGTTCGGTTGTCCGGGTATGAAAATCGTAAACCAAATGAATTAAGTGGTGGTCAACAGCAAAGGGTCGCAATTGCTAGGTGTTTGGTTCTTAAACCAAAAGTGTTGTTATTAGACGAACCTCTTTCTAATTTAGATGCAAATTTAAGAACAATAATGCGAGATGAAATTCGTCGTTTAAAAGAAGAGCTCAATTTAACAATTATATTCGTTACGCACGATCAAGAAGAAGCGTTAAGTATTTCCGATCGTGTTCTTGTTCTAAACGATGGTTCTTTGCAACAATTAAATATACCAAGTGTTATTTATCAAAATCCTGCAAATGAATTTGTTGCAAATTTTGTCGGTCATGCAAATTTATTAACGGGTCGAGCACATACGGAGAAAAATGAGTCTTTTTTTAGTACCGCTGATTTTCAATTTCCAATAGATCCTTCGATGGCAAGCAGCAGTGAGGAATTGCAATTATTGGTTCGTCCAGAAATGATCCAAATAGACCCAAACAGTAACATAAAAGGGGAAATTGTAAATGCCGTCTATCATGGAAGTTATATAAGGTACCAGATACAGGTTGGAAACCAACAATTGATTTTAGATGATCATAATGGTTTTGATGGTAGACTATTATCAAAAGGTGATAATATAGGATTAAGAATTCCAAAAAGACTTCATATTATTGAACGCGAAAAAGAATTGAGTATGACTTGAAAATTGTTTAGATATAATAGTACAGGAGGACGATAGAAATGGAATTAAAACGAATGGAAGATACGATGATGGGCGCTTTGGGAATAGAGATCATCGAATTATCCGCCGAACGTGCAGTGGCTACAATGCCGGTTCATGCGGCAACTCATCAACCTTTTGGATTGTTACATGGAGGAGCTTCTGTAGCGCTTGCTGAAACAATCGCAAGTGTAGCGACCTGGAATTTAGTTGACCAAGAAAATGAATTAGCGGTAGGACTTGAAATTAACGCTAACCATCTACGTGGGAAGAAAGACGGCATTGTAACTGCTATTGCAACACCACTTCATAAAGGTCGTACAACGATGGTATGGGATATAAAGATTGTTGATGAAGAAGAAAATCTTATATGCATTTCCAGATGTACGATGGCTATTGTGAAAAAGAATAGATAAAAAGTATATTGAGACATGTAAGTGATTTATTTCGCTTATGTGTTTTTTCTTTGAATTTGGAGTAATAAAATAAAGTAAAGGTGAATTGCTCATTCAGTTCTCTATAAGTATTCGAAGTAATGGAATCCATAAACGAAGAAATAAGTAATTATTCGGTTTATCTTCGGAGCTCTTTCATACTGACGGCTTCATGTGTTAAAGTAGGTTGAATATCCGAATAAAAGAGCGTGTAACGCTGTACTTATGAAAGGTTCTATACTCATTTATTCAGCCACTTATGGGTATAGGCTTAACTCGATTTTAGTAATAAATACGGATCTGACATTCCACTTCTTCATCTAGGTTTTTAGACACTAGCGGTTGGAGTTCTATTGAAAGATCCCCTCCATTTAGTAATTGAACTGAAAGCTTTAATTTAAATTGGGAAAATAGATATCTTATATCCAGTTCTCGCTTAAGTTGTTTAAGCTCTGTACTTGACTATGTACTCTTCTATTTTAAGAATCATCTCTGGTGGACCGGTTTTTACGACGATGGAGACATTCATAGTACCTTTCGTTTCCATTACATTAGCATCTCGGAATTACAATCGGTTTACCGCTCATTATTTTGAGCTCAGTTTTAATGAATTTACATACCTTTAAATTTAGAAATCAGATAAATCTAGGTAACCAAGTTGGATAGAGGAGTGAAATTAATGATTCTAGCTGAGAACAATAAGATTCGTAAAGAGTTGTTCCGCACAATCGAAGGAATAACAGATGAAGAGTTCAATAAAATCCCAGAAACAGGCGGTTGGTCTCCAAAACAAATTTTTGAACATCTAGCACGAATGGAAGTTGTCATTGCGACTAATATTTTAAAAGAATTGAAAAATCCCAACAGCCCAAAAGCGTTTAAAAAACCAGTTTTTATTTCAACAAACCGAATAATAAAAGTAGACGCACCTGGATATACTTTGCCAACTGACGAATTTAAAACGAAAATGGATATGAAAAAAGAACTGTATGATTCACGAATATTTTTATTGGATATATTTGAATCGGGTACAGATGAGATATTTCGTAACAAGTCGTTTAAACACCCCATATTCGGAAACATCCCTTTAGTTCAGTGGTTTCCGTTTGTTGGTCTTCATGAAAAGCGCCATTTAAAACAACTGAAAAAAACATTGAAATAGATTATTAAGATTTAAATTAGGACCTACGTGAATTTGAAGGCTACTGAAAAGCTCGCTTTAAGCTGTTGGTTTTCGCTGCAGGTGGACGCTTTCCACTAGCGAAGAATAAAATCCATTCTTCTTTGGGCCGGGCGTTGAGCCTCCTCGGTCGCTATCGCTCCACTGCGGGGTCTCAACTGTCCCGCTTATTGAGGCCACTGAAAAAGTCCAATTCTAAATTAAATCTTTAAAAAGTCCGATTTCTATCAGACTTTTTAAGGATTTTTTTGTCTAATAAATTTATTACATAACTTCGAGATGAGTACGAATGATTTCAATTCAAGATGAATTCAATTTAAGTCCACTCAGTGTGATTTACGATTTAATTGTTCCCGAAAACAATTTGTGGAGCAAATCAGAGATGGATGCCTTTGCGGCAAAAAATTATGTTAGTTTGAACTTTCACGATAGTTTCTTAAACAGGCACTTGTCACCAAAGTTAATAGAATATTAGAAAGCATGTGTGGTGTAATAGTGGTTCAATAGAATAGGTAACTCAAGGGTGGTCGGCTCACTCCTCTTTGAAAGGGGGTGACGCCAATGTCAGTATTCGAAGCATTAATGTTTGCGGTAACTTTTGCAGCATTAATTGTGGCAATATTGTCATTTAAAAAAAACAAAAATAACCCATCCTTGAGTTAGCGCTCAGATGGGTTATTCGACTTATTACAGCCGCCCCCTTGTAGGGACCTGCTATTGGTTTGACCGTCGATTTGGTAGATCGGCGGTCTTTTAGTCTATTCAGTATCTACATATATTATACAATTCAAGGATTGTTATTGTAAGAGGCACAATCTATTATGTCCGTCACTCACTCACACAACTTGTAAACTATTCCTACCTATAAACAAACAAAAGATTATTCCTGCGTGAGCACTACTGGCGCAAATTAAAATTTTGTTGTATTAAAATACATCAAGTGTTATAATTATAAGCATTATTGTAATTGTAGGAGGAAATAGAAATGAAGAGAAAAAACGTTATTATTATAGGTGCTGCAGGAAGAGATTTTCATAATTTTAATACGGTTTATAGAGATAATGAAGAGTATAATGTCGTTGCATTTACAGCAACGCAAATACCTGACATAGATGGTCGTAAGTATCCAAGTGAATTAGCTGGTGAGTTGTATCCTGAAGGAATTCAGATTTATCCACAAGATCAATTATCTGATTTAATTAAAGAGTTGGATGTTGATGAATGTGTATTTTCCTATAGTGATATCGGTTATGAGGATGTAATGGGTGTGGGTGCAATTGTGAATGCAGCAGGTGCTAACTTTACATTACTAGGACATAAAAGCACGATGTTGAAGAGTAACAAACCCGTTATTTCCGTTTGTGCTGTACGAACTGGAACAGGTAAAAGCCAAACGTCACGAAAAATTGTTGAGACGTTACTTCAGCAAGGTTTAAAAGTTATTGCTGTTAGACATCCAATGCCTTATGGGGATTTAAATGCGCAGCGTGTTCAACGTTTTGCTACAGTGGAAGATTTAAAAAGTCACAACTGTACAATCGAAGAAATGGAAGAGTATGAGCCACATGTTCAACGTGGAAATATCGTTTATGCTGGAGTAGATTATGCAGACATTCTAGCGGCAGCTGAAAATGATCCAGAAGGTTGCGACGTTATTTTATGGGATGGTGGAAATAATGACTTTTCTTTCTTTGAGCCGGATTTAGCGGTTACTGTTTTGGACCCACACCGACCGGGCCATGAACTGAAATACTATCCTGGAGAAGTTTGTTTAAGAACAGCTGATGTAGCAATCATAAACAAGATTGATAGTGCAACAGCTGAAGCGATTCAAATTGTAGAAAATAATATTAAGCTTGTAAGTCCAAACAGCACTCTTATTAAAGCTGAATCTAAGATTACGGTCGATCATCCTGAACTGATTGCTGGAAAGCGTGTGTTAGTTGTGGAAGACGGTCCTACGTTGACTCATGGTGAAATGAAGATTGGTGCGGGATCGGTTGCAGCTGAACGTCTGGGTGCTAAGGAAATCATTGATGCACGTCCATTTGCAGTGGGCACATTAGTAGATACGTTTAAAAAATACGATCATATTAAAAACGTACTTCCAGCGATGGGCTACGGAGAGCAACAATTGAGAGATCTTGAAGAAACAATAAACAATGCGGATTGTGATTCCGTGATAATTGGAACGCCGATGGATTTAACTCGAATCATTTCCATTAACAAACCAACTACACGTGTACATTATGATTTAGAAGAAGTGGGCACACCTGATTTAAGTACTATTTTAAAAGAATTTATTCAAAAGCATAATTTGGTTTAATAGATAACCAACTAATACTACTGTCCCAATTGTTTAAATTGGGACAGTAGTATTTATTTATCCTTTTTAAAAGGAAGTATACTTCATTCACTACAACACAATCCAAAGTTGTATACTGAATTATACATACCTATTTTCTGAAGGGGAAATTATGAATGAAAACAAAGTCGTTTTCATTACGGGAGCGGTACGGTAGACTGGATGTATTGGTGAATAATGCAGGTATGCATCAAGGCGCATTAATTGAAGACATTCCTACAGAAAGATTTGAGCTGATGACGAAAATTTTACTAGTCGTACCCTTTATGGCAACTAAACTTGCTCCTAATCGAAACGAATCCTAGGAGAATGCATTATAGGAGTCATTTATCCCTTGGTACCTCAAAAGAGACAACTGTCTGTCCAAGAAATTGCTGAAATTGCATTATTTATCGCAAGTGATAAAGGAAAAGGGATGACAGGTCAATCGATTATAATCGATGGTGGAAATGCTGCACAGTAAAATGAATAACTGATTTTTGGAACTGTAATTACAGAAACAATGGAACTACAACTAGGAGGAATAGACATGGAAACAAATAAAATTACAATGATGGAAGCATATAGAATCGAAGCACTTCGTAGTAATGATATATCGAATGACGAGATAATCGAACAACTTAATAGTAAAGAGGTAGATTTTGGAGACCGTGTCGAACCCGATATGGATTTCAGTGGAATTATTTCACTTTACGAACAAAATCCTCAGACATTTAAGTCGATTTTAGAGGACGGTTATACAGTGAAATTTATTACAATGAATGGGCTACAAAACTTACTGAAAATGAAATTTGATATCATTAAAGACCGTGATTATGAACTAGTAGAACATGGCATCTCTCAGTTATCCATTGACGAGAAGACATATACTGCACTAAAACAGATGCTTGGGAAAAATTGTAGAATTGAAGAACTTTCCAAGGATAATGATAAACAATTGTTAAATATTCTTTTCGTATAACTCATTTGAATAGAATAGGCGGTCGTTACTTCTCTTGTATGGAGATGATGATCGTCTGTTTTTGTTGAGTAGGAAACTCACTCGAAAGAATTATTCGACGCTCTCTAAAATCATTGTTAAGCTAAATTATCAATCCGTGTAATTTTTATTGTTTGGAGGAGAAGAAGAATTGAACTTTATTGCAATTGATTTTGAGACAGCAAACGATTCAAGAGCCAGCATTTGCTCAATCGGCCTTGTGAAAGTAGTAAATGGTTTAATAATTGAAGAAATACATACGTATATAGATCCACAGGATGAATTTACTTATCGCAACACAGAAATACACGGCATTACTGAAGAAATGGTAATAGGCGCGCCAACATTTGAAGAGTATTGGCCTACATTTAAAGGATTGATTGAAAATGAAATATTAATGGCACATAATGCGAGTTTTGATATGAGTGCACTTCGCTATGCCTTAAATGAATTCAATGAACCTTATGCTGTCTTTACATACGGTTGCTCATATGTGTTCTCCAAAAAGGTTTGGCCTTCATTATACAATCACAAGCTTTCCACAATGGCGGACCATCTAGGTATCCGTTTCAAACATCATGATGCTCTAGAAGATGCAAGAGTTTCGGCGTTTGTGACATTAGCTGCATTAAAAGCAAGTGAAGTACAATCACTCGAGGACTTATCGGAAATGTACAACTTGCAATTAGGTGTTCAAAAAAGCGATGGTTATACACCTGCGGGCGTAAAGAAGCGTAAGAAATCTACTAGGACGACAGCTCCCAAAAAAACGACAGTACAAATTAATAAATCTCATCGTTTTTATAATAAAACCGTTGTATTTACAGGAAAATTACAATCTATGACTCGGGCGGAAGCATCAGAAAAAGTGATGAATTCTGGTGGGAATTGTGCAAATCACATAACGATAAGCACCGACTTTTTAGTTATTGGAGATTATGACTTAACGAGCTATTCGGAAATATTTAACAGTACGAAAATGCAAAAAGTTGAGGAACTCGTTAATAAGGGATATTCTATAGAAATTTTAGGTGAGAGTGATTTTCTTAGAATAATTCGTAAGTAGCATGAAAGAAATACACGTTACAATCTTTTTTTATACAAGGAAGTTATTTAATTATCCCATGAGCCCTGAAACTTTTAAAATTGTCTCATATTCTATAAAGAGCAATTGGAAAGGGGGGGATAAGATGTCTTCAGAAAGATGTGAAGAGAAGAACGTTGGTAACGGAGTTGGTTTTACGTTAATTGTTGTATTATTTATCCTACTTATCATTGTTGGAGCTGCTTTTGCTGGAAACGGCTATGATGAAGGATATGGCCATGGTTATGGTGGCGGCGGCTGCTATTAGTGACCAATAACTATCTGGATTTACTAGCGAATTTTGGAATTGGCGGTGCACATCCAGGTGGATTTTTTCTAACGCAGTCCATATTGAATAAGGAACAAATTCAACAATTTGAAACTGTCCTAGATATAGGTTGTGGGACCGGACAGACAGCGGAATATTTGACTAAACGTTACGGATGTACTGTTACAGCAGTTGATAATCATCCTTTAATGTTGGAAAAAGCAAATACTCGATTTTTGAAAAGTGATTCTCCCGTTATTGTTATAGAGGGAGATATTCAACAATTGAATTTCCAGGAAAGATCCTATGATTTAATACTGGCTGAGTCTGTTATTATATTCACTACTATTTTTAGTACCCTAAAAAAACTCGCGGGGGTGCTGAAAATTGGTGGTCGAATGATATTAATAGAAATGGTAGCTGAACAATCACTAACCGAAGATTTGTATGAGAAAGCTTGTAGTTTATATGGTATTAAAGAAATTCTAGATGAAGCTGAATGGAAAGTGAAGCTGGGCCAAGCTGGTTTTACACAAATTGAAATAATTGATACACCACACGCACTTACGCAAACCGAAATTAAGGATATTAATCCATCTGACACAATAACTTTGGATTACTTTGAATTATGGGATGAACACAATCGTTTCATAACAGAGAACTCTGGAGTACTAGGCTATCGAGTATTTCGTTGTATTTTATAATAATATCAAAAGATTTTTCTTCTAAGGAACGAACTAGAAGAAAAATCTTTTTTCGTTATTAGAGTTGTCCTTAAGTAGGAAAGTCAGACCCCTTAATAAGTTCCTCAGAAGACATTTGAAGTAACTCTAGTGTAGTAAAGGGACCACAATTATTTTGGTAGGTATCTACAATTTGATAACCTATTGAATAGCCAATCCATTCAGGCAACGGGCTTTTCTTTTCACCATATAAAAATTTTCGATGATTTTTCAAACCTTTCAAATGTATTGAATGAATAAAAACAGTAAGCCATATGTTCAAAGCTTTTTCATAAGAATATAGATTATTCCATGGTCCAAGCCATCTTTCACCGTATAAATCCCTCACTGCGTATTCTGCTAGCCCTTCAATAATAAGTGAATCCATCAAAGGCATCCTATTTGGTTCCATAGCTAGAAAATGTAATCGACATATGTGATTGTATTCATGTGCAAATAATGCTCTTATTTCTTCTGATGAAAGGTTTTCAGACAAAAATAAAAACAAAGCGTTTTTATATGCAACGCCGTTTTTAGTCGGTGTGGCTCCAACAAAATCTAGGTTAGTAATAGGGAAGATGTAAATGGATACTTCTGGACCTTGCCAGACATTTTTTAAGAGCTGATATTCTAAATTAATAAACTCCCAAAACTTTCTACTTTTCATTTTCATCACACGCTTTTCTAAACCTTCCGATTCGGACGGATTAAATAAACCATAGTTTAAAAATTCATATTGCAATTCTTCGGAATTGTAATCAGGAAATTTATTTACGATAGGTGCACATAGTAGAGCGCACTGAAGAGTATAGGGGCTTTTAGTTAATTGTTGGTCATATGCTATTGAAAATTTAGAGAGCCATAAATACGTATCTATAACTGGCATATATACCTACCTTTCCAAGGGATTCGGCTAACGTTTTGGCAAGTAACTAGAGAATGTGAATAGGCTTAGACGGTTAGCTGTTGTCAAGTACTCCTATCATCATATGCTAGGAGTACATGCTTTTAGGATAGGAGGATAATAATGTCTCAAACGAATATGTTTAACTTATGTCATAGATATCATGGAAGAAATGTTCGGATTACATGTCATGATGGAAAGATTCATACAGGAGAAATTACTAGAGTGGAACGTGATACGGTTTGGATTCGACCTGAAAGTGATTTGGGAGGATATGGCTTTGGATATTGGGGATATCGTAGAAGAAGAAGTTTTGGAATAGGAATTGCGATTGGTACGATTGCAGGAATTGTTTTAGCTTCAGCATTTTTTTGGTAATAAGTCGCAAAAATAAACCGTGAGTCCTTTAAACTATAGGATTCCGGTTTATTTTTTTAAGACATTAATCCTACTACGATGACAGCTCCGATTAGAACCAGTGTTGTAAATAGGGCTCCCCATTGCTTACTGTCTGGTTGATCATTTCTGCTGTCGGCTTTATTAAGTTTCAAAATATCGCCCCTTTTCTTTGCTCTATTATACCCTTCTTAATTAATAATAATCAATTTTAAATTAAATGATAATTGGTCAGATAGTTCGTTTTTTGTGATAATATGAAGGTGTGGAAATAGTTAGAGTTATTAGAGGAATGAAAAATAGTATTGACATAGTGCTTACTTCGGAGGAACTTTATATGAATCGGAAAGCTTTTATTCTTGCATTGTTTACAGTTATTATTTGGGGTTCCGGATTTGCAGCGATACGGGCGAGTCTAATAGGGGGTTATGCTCCAGGACATTTGGTACTTACCAGATTCCTAATTGCATCCAGCGTGTTTGTTATTTATGCACTTTGGCCTGGAACGAATTTTAGACTGCCTAGGAAAGAAGATTTAGTGCAAATCATTCTACTCGGCTGGATAGGCATCAGTGTTTATCATTTGGGAGTTACTTTTGGGGAAGAGACGATCTCCGCTGGAACAGCGGGTATGTTAATTGGATCATCACCTATTTTCACAGCGCTAATTGCAGTTATTGTATTAAAAGAGCGTTTAAGTTCCTTGGAATGGTTTGGAATGCTCATTGGAATTATAGGAATCCTTTTAATTACAATTGGATCCGAAGGAGCATCATTTACTATTTCTAAAGGGGCATTGTTGGTTTTGATGGCATCTGTAGCTACTTCTCTATTCTTTGTTTTCCAAAAGCCGCTCCTTATAAAATATACCCCAATTGAATTAACCGCCTATTTTACATGGGCAGGCACATTGCCTTTTTTTATTTATTCTCCAGGTCTTCTGGAAGGTATTCAGGGTGCTTCTTTAGAAGCGAACTTATCTGCGGTATACATGGGTATATTTCCTGCAGCAGTTGCCTATGTTACTTGGGCTACAGCGCTCTCTATGGGGGCGACAGGACCCGTCGCAAGCATGTTGTATTTTGAACCGGTCGTTGCGATACTCATTGCTTGGATATGGTTAAAAGAATTTCCAAGCATATTATCGATCATTGGTGGGATTGTTGCGATTTTGGGAGTGGTAATTGTAAGTTGGATAGGGTCTAGATATCGTTTGAAAAAAGATAGGGAAATGGGTTTATTATAAAATGATTGTGTTTTGCGGCGCCTATCCAATTTTTGGATAGGATAATAAAATTCAAATTTGTTGAAATTGAGATGAAAAGGAGGTTATTTTATGAGCAACTGTAAAATTGATCATTCTTTAGAAGATGTATATTTGAAGTTGAAGGAACAAAAATCTTTTCTTCCGGAATCTTTATATTTGAGTAGCGGTAGATTACTAACAGAAAATCCGAATCAAGAAGTATTAAATGAACTCTTTCATTTGTTGAAAAAGTACGATTTATCTTCGAAAGAAATTAGAAACGAACGAAATATAAAACTAAAAGAATTGACTAGGGTGGAGCAATAAATACCTTGGTCAATTCTTTTGTTACGTATTTACCTAGGTAAATACGTAGTAAGCATAGATACTCTTTCCGTAGTTCTGGTGATTTTATAAAGTTTAATCGGAATGTCTAATCCATTAGAAAATAATTTCATATACATACCACAAAGAGAAAGTGGTGAGATTTATGAGACAACCGATTTTTCAAGATCAAACAGGAAAGCGTTGGAGAAGGATAAAAACTATATTCTTTTCTTCATTATTAGTAATAGGGGCGATTCTTTCTATTGATGTTCTTAATCATTATCAAATAATAGATGTTCAAATGATAAGTAATGTAAATTCAAGTATATTTTTAATTATAAAAAAGATGTTTATCTATTATTTAATCTTTGCTTTAATAATTGGAGTTTTACGGTTACTAATACTATTTTATTTTAGTTTCCGACATTGGCGGAAATACAAAAGGGGAAAGAAACTCGATTTTGATAATCAAAGACTAACTGTAACCGTTGTTATTCCAGCTTCTAATGAAGAGGTCGTCATTAGAAAAACAGTGGAAGCCGTTTTGCGTAGTAATTATCCTATTGAAGAGATTCTTGTAATTGATGATGGGTCAAAGGATTTTACAGCTGCAAGAGTCAAGCAGAACTTTTCGGATGAACCTAAAGTTAAGCTAATTCGAAAAAAAAATGGAGGAAAAGCGTCCGCATTGAACATAGGTTTTCAAAAGGCAGTCGGAGATATTGTAATTACTATTGATGCAGATACAGTAGTTCGACAAACCACAATATTTCATCTTGTGAGCCATTTTGGTAATCCAAAAATTGCGGCTGTTTCAGGGAATTGTAAAATTGGGAATATCAAAAACCAATTGACTTTATGGCAACACATTGAATATGTCACCGCAAACAACTTGGAAAAACGTGCTCTCCATGAACTCGATTGTATAACTGTTGTGCCCGGTTCAAATAGTGCTTGGAGAAAACAAGTCGTCGAAGAGGCTGGTTTTTTTCATAACGATACATTAGCTGAAGATACGGATTTGACTTTAAGAATCCTAAATGCGGGATATAGAATTGTTTTTGATGCGGAGGCTATTTCATATGAGGAATGTCCAGAAACAGCTCAAGAATTTCTTAAACAACGATTTCGTTGGTCGTATGGAATCGTACAAAGTCTTTGGAAAAACAGATGGGAAATCATTAAATCGGAAAATAAGAAGTTAAAATACTTTGCAATTCCAAGCATGCTCTTTTCGTATTTACTTTATTTAACATCTCCTATAATAGATGTATTATTTATTATTGCATTAGTGTTGGGAGTGAAATCCATTTATATATATGTCTTGTTTTTTTATCTAATTGATTTCTTAAGTTCTTTTTATGCATTTAAACTTGAAAGAGAAAATTTGAAGCCACTTAGATGGGTAATTGTGCAACGAATTGCTTATCGATATTTAATAGCTTACGTTACTTGGAAAAGTTTTATTGTGGTACTAAAAGGAAACGGTGTAGGTTGGGTTAAGTCGAATCGTTCTGGAAATAACAATTACCCATTATAGAGTTTTCTATAAAGGAAAACTTGTAATCGTTGGATTGTTCACCTAGACAAGCAACTAAATGTTTCATATATTGTAAAGATCGTCGAATCTAAACAGTAACTGTTGTTTTGTTTAAAAAGCGAGGTGTAAAAAAAAACTTTATGAAAATCGCAATTCATCAACCGAATTATTTACCATGGATCGGTTATTTTGATAAATTGGACCAAGTAGATAAATTTGTATTATTAGATACTGCAATTCATTCTAAAAGTGGATTTATTAACCGGAATAAAATAAAAACACCCCAAGGAGAATTATGGTTAACTGTTCCGTTAAAAAACAAAGAAATGCCGATAAATGAATTGCAAATAGCAAACGATCTTAATTGGCAAAGCAGACATTGGAAAGCGATTGAAAGTAATTATCGAAAAAGTTCGTTCTGGGCATTATATTCGGAGGGATTTGAACAAATCTATAACGAGAAATGGGACACTATTTCACTTTTAAATCTGGCGTTAATTATGCACATTAAAAGTTTACTGAATATAAAGACTGAACTGTTAATGGTCTCAGATTTTAAACGGGATTTTGGGAGTGGCAACACTAGGAATATGAACATCGTAAACTATTTAGATGGCACTATTTACGTTTCAGGTATTGGTGCTCGAAATTATAATAATGAAACCGAGTTTACAGAGAATGATATTAAACTTATCTACCAAGATTTCAATCATCCAAATTACGAACAACGTTTTGGAGAATTCCGTCCTAACCTTTCAATTATTGACATGCTCTTTAACTGCGGACCGGAAACGATGGAAATAGTCCGAAAGCAAAGAAATTATACAGAATAAGCGTAATAAAATAAATATACCAAAAGGAGGGGAGACGATGATCACTTCTGGCATGGAGCGGATATTAATCATTGCTCCTCATGCGGATGATGAAGTTCTTGGTTGTGGAGGCTTAATTGAAAAAGCATGTAGGTTTAATAATCATGTGAAAGTAGTTGTTATGACAGTTGGAGATGTAAAACATCCCCATAGTACGGAGATAGTAACTGGAGAAACCCGGAAAAAAGAATTGAAAGATGCAATGGGATTTCTAGGATGCACTGATTTTGGCGTAGTGTACAACGATAAAGATTCGATTTTGGATACCGTTCCCAGATTAGAAATCATCTCAAAATTAGATGAGATAATTACAAATTATCTTCC
This sequence comes from Sporosarcina siberiensis, assembly GCF_042681925.1. Classification (NCBI taxonomy): domain Bacteria; kingdom Bacillati; phylum Bacillota; class Bacilli; order Caryophanales; family Caryophanaceae; genus Sporosarcina; species Sporosarcina siberiensis. The sequence continues at coordinate 91,757 of NZ_JBHUGI010000027.1, read as the reverse complement.
TACTATGATATTTATACCTCTACCGAGTTATCATCAAGACCATAACATTCTATTTGAATCGTGCTTTGCTGCTCTAAGACCAAAACCAAACCAACTTATAAAGTTAATAGCGATGTATGAATATCCACTGATTTCATGGCAATATCAAAAGTTTTGGAATACAGGTGAGTTATATGTTGATATTACGGATACAATCCAGAAGAAAATTGGAGCATTTCAGATGCACAAATCTCAGATGCGGCCCCCAAATCATTTAATTTCACCTGAGAATGTAAAAAAGTGGGCAGAAATGCGCGGAATGGAAATTGGAGTGGCCTATGCAGAAAAGTACTATATATTACGTTCACAAATTTTATGATTAAGAAGGGATAGATAGGAAAAAGAAAAGGTGGATGTCAGTGATGAATAATAATAAAATGTCATCCAATCTGAAACATATACCACATAATCGACCAACAATTGGTCATGTGGAAGAGATGATGGCATTAAAAGTTTTGAAATCGGGTTGGCTTGCACAAGGGTGTGAAGTGGAAAAGTTTGAAAATGAGTTTTGCGATTATCTAATGATTCCGAGAGGTTCTGCTGTTGCTGTCTCAAGTGGGAGTGCTGCACTATTTTTGGCATTATTAGCATTAAAGGCAAAAGGAAAAAATGTTTCCCTTCCAACGTATTCCTGTTCTGCACTAAGGAATGCAATTTGCTTAGCTGGTGGTAACCCCGTTTTTGTGGATAGTATGCTTGAATCTCCCAATATTGATCTTGCGAGGATAGACCATTCCACACGTATAGCAATTGTTCCACATATGTTCGGTATGCCGCAAAATATATTAAATAATAAATCTGCGATTAGTGTAATTGAAGATTGTGCACAGGCGTTAGGGGCTTTAAATAATAAAATCCCGATTGGTTTACAAGGAGATGTTGGTATATTCTCCTTTTATGCCACAAAATTAATGACAACTGGTGGACAAGGTGGAATGGTTGTCTCAAGAAAGTCTCCAATTATTGATTATGTAAGAGACTATCGATTGTTCGATGGAAGAAAGGACGAAAAAAATCGATTTAATTTTCAAATGACGGATATACAAGCGGCAATTGGAAGGGCACAACTTATAAAACTTCCAATGTTTTTAGATAGACGTTCAGAAATTTACAATCAATATAAAGAAGCAGGATTTCAACTTCTAGACTCGGAGGTAGGACTTCAACCTGTTCGATTCCGCTCTATTATACGAACAGAAAAACAAGTGGAATTAATAAAAGCTTTAAGTTTGGAAAACATTTCAGCCACTATTCCGGTTCAAACTGATGAGTTACTAAGTTCTAACATACAATTTCCAAATGCATTATATTGGACAGAAAACACTGTTTCTTTACCTATTTATCCTTCATTAACAGATGAGGAAGTAAAACGAATTATAAAAGTAGTTAAAACAGTTTTGTGATCCCTAGTTAAATAAAAACGATTGCCAACACAATTTACTATTCTGTTGGCAATCGTTTTTTTGAGTAGAGTTAGTTCTAAACCACCTACTTTGCACCTAAAGTAAACGACTACTTAGAAAAAGGAGATTATAGAGGATGCTGATCGATGGTGTTTTTTCAGGAGGGGGTTTGAAAGGATTTGCGTTAGTAGGGGCATTGCAGGTTTTGGAAGAAAAGGGTTTTCGGTTTAAAAGAGTTGTAGGTACGAGTGCTGGTGCAATATTGGCTTGTTTCATTGCTGCTGGATATACAGGTAAGGAAATCGAAGAAATGTTAAGTGAACAAAACTTCGAAGAACTGCTGGATCCACGGAAAACGATTATACCTATACCATTCATGAAATGGATACGACTCTATTGGCAGTTAGGATTATACCAAGGAATAGCATTAGAGAGTTGGTTTATGGAAAAACTTGCTCACAAAGGAATATACACATTTTCCGATTTGCCTGCTGGAACCTTAAAATTCATTGCTTCCGACTTAACAAACGGGAGAATAATTGTCTTACCAGATGATTTGGAACGATACGATATATCAGCCGGCTCATTTCCTGTATCTCGAGCATTGCGTATGAGTTGTGGAATTCCATTTTTCTTTGAGCCTGTAAGATTGAAGACGGGTTCCGGTGAGACGATTGTTGTCGATGGTGGTGTTTTAAGTAATTTCCCAATGTGGCTATTTGAGGATATGAACGGCAAGAAGGAACGTCCAATTCTAGGTGTGAAGTTAAGCCGTCAAGACGAGGAAATACCTGGTCATAAAATTGATAATGCACTGCATTTATTTGAAGCACTTTTTTCTACAATGAAAAACGCCCATGATGAAAAATACATTTCACGAACACACGAGAAGAATATCATATTCATTCCAGTAGATGATACAAGTTCTACGCAATTTGATATCGATGAAGCAACAAAAAATGATCTGTTGGAAAGAGGACGTTTTCGTACAACTCAATTTCTGAAAATGTGGTAGTTATTATGTATGGTTCAAATGAAAGTAGGACAATGTGCATAAAAAAAGATTGTGTTGTCGTGTGACTAACCCATGCAGTTGAGGCAGACAACAGTTGAAATAAAGTGTCAAATATCATCAAATATGAATAACAATTAGCATCGCATATTTTTAGCGATGCTTTTATTGATTTAATAAACGTAATAAGAGTCTAGTTTTAATGGATACCTATAGTTAGAGTAACTGAGAGGATGAAATAAGAAAGTCGAAACATAAATACTTGGATTTACAACCTTCGGAGGAATGAAACCTTTCGCACATTATGAACGTGTAATATAGTAGAATTATGCTCGTACCGCAATCGGGCCAAAAACGAATGTAGAAAAACTGTTGCTTTGCGTTCCGGTGGAGAAGAATAAAAACCATTCTTCTTTGGGCGTGGCTTGAGCCAAGTGAACAGCGAAGTGTTCGCTTTGCCGTATTTCTGTGGTTTTGCAGAAATTAAGGCAGACTTAATGTTCCTGCGCTACGGTCCAGGGTCTCAAAGCGAGTGCAAAGATATGCTCGAAAAGCTAACGCTTTATCTCGCAAAAGCCGTTCTTCGTAACGACTTTCGCTGATTCTCTCGGAGTCGACGCCTGCACTCCAAGCAACGGAGTGTGTTATCTAAAAAAGCATCTTATGCTAACGGGCCATTATCTGGATAGAGGTGTATTTTAATGGGGACTAAAAAGGTATCCAAAAACGAAAAAAAGAAAGTTTATAAAACGGTTTTTATGACGATTTGAACTGAACTCCAATGGTAGACACTTTTAAAAAGTTATCTGAAAAGAGGAGGAATTATAATCAATAATATTATCAAAAAAGAACGCGGACTGAAAATCATTTTATTATCTTTAATCACATTTTTACTTTTCTCTGTCGTAACTCCGGGACTAGTACAAGCAGATTCTGTAGACAAAAATGCAAGTCAATCCAATTTTATTATCGTTGAAAATGAAGAGTTTACTACATCAGAAATAGAAGAAATCGAGAATTCATTAGGACAATTTTCTTTTAACAACGATGAAAAGTTAAAGCCTGGTGACATAACCACTTATTCATTACCTAGTTATGCTGTAAAAAAAGGTCTAAAGTGGGCAGTAAATAATACAACTACAATCACAAATCTCATAGGAAAAACTCTTGGTAAAAAAACTGCCGCGAAATTTGGAAATGTCATGCATGGTACTGTAAAACCACTACTTAGAAAATTAGAGAAGATGGACAATGTAACTTATGGTAAAGTTCAAACAGAACTCACAAAAGCACTTACAAAACCATTAGGTAATAAGTCAACAGCTAGTAAAGTCTCAAGCTTTATTGTAGAGTTAATGAAAGTATTCGGACCTTAAACTATACAAAAAAATATAGAACCCCGAGGTGATTAATAAAATGGAAAAAAGAATTCTTTTTTTAGAAAAAGAAAGAGAAGAATTAATTAATACAATTGAAATTATGGATAAAAACCTTTTTGAAATACAAGAAACAGTATCAAAATTAGAACATGTACTAATTAAAATAGTAGAGAATTCTTATACCGAAGAATTCAATTCGGATTTAGAATATATTTTATTAAAACACGATGTTAATACCGAGGATTCTTATAACGCTAAAATGTTACCTTTACGAATGCAAAAAGCTTATAAGGAAACAGGTATAGCTCCTACGTTCCAAGAATTTCATAATGAACTTCTTGAAATTATAGGTATTGAAGCGGATGACAAAGAAAACATACCGACTACGTTAACTACTAAACTACTTAAAAGTTATCATGATGATAAAGATGTCAGTGATTTATTAACAGTGATACCTGCAATACTGTTAAATAAATGAAAAAAGGCGCCACTCAATTGGCATAGTAGGATTGCTTTTTAACGAATTACTTGGTTACGGCGTATATTGGGCATTTTTTGATATGAATAGGTAACCGAAGGGTGAATATCTCACGGAAGAAAGTTCACCTGATGGTAAGTTTACGGTAAAAGCATATGTTGCTAACGGTGGAGCTACAACGTCTTATACAGTTCGTGGTGAGTTGGTTTTCAATAAAAAAAATAAAAAAATAAAAAAACTAAGAATGTTTACTGGAATCCCAAGGAAGATGGTTCTGATAAAAAGTGGTTTGATAATGACACGGTAATAATTAATGGGCATTCTCTAGACGTGCCAGAGGATAAGTTTGATTTTAGGGATCAGTAATTCACTGCACTGTTAACGGGTGCGATTAATGCATAAGAGTTACGCTATAATCGGGCTATTTAAGAAGTTAAGGAGCTGACAATGTGGTGTTCTTCAAAAAGATGAGCGATAAAGAATCATTCAACTCGAGAAAAGGAATGATTTTCGGTTTTTATACTTACATGCTAGTGTCAGCAGTGAACTTTTTTTATTATTTATCTACAGAAAGCGTCTTGTTCTCTCCGAGTTATATTTTTTGGAGTGGTTTATTAGCTTTCTTTTTGTTTGAGTTTATTTTAAATCTTAAAGACAAATTCATTAGAAAAAATATAGATAATTGAGTTGATCCTTTTTATTCTAGAATAGTGCGCAATTGTTGCACAGGGCTTGCACCTTATAACAAACGGGCCAAAGAATTGAAGAAGAATGATTATATAAAGTAATGACCTTATCAACTTACTTGATAAGGCAAAGGTTCACTCTATTTCAGACTTTTCACGTTCATTTCTTTGTTTTGTCTGCAACCAAAAATCGGGTGATTCATAACGAATTAAAGAATAATCAAGTTCTTCTTCATTAGTTGCTACCTGAACTAACAAAAGCTTCTCTTTATTACTCGGGTGTATATCTGCTGTTTTAATGTTTATAACCTCTACTCCTGTTCGTTTAGGTGTTCCAACAACAACAACTTGATTTCCTTTTGTATAAACATCTGTGATATTTGTTTGAAACACAACTATATACAGGTCAAGGTCAGTTTCATTCATTGCAGTATTAGCAGCAATACCTACATTCTGTGTAAAATGTAATTCTTCTGAAATCCCAATGGAATAATAAGGGAACATTCGGTGGAGAGAATAGTGTATTCGAGAAGGAATATAGCTCCATCTTCCAGTCGTGCTATGCCAGTGTTCTTCGTAAATTGGTCTAATATAGTTTGGTTCGCTTTTTATTACTTTGAAAGGGATTTTTATTCCTTCTTTTAACACTTCTGAAATAGGGATGGCATCGGTAGGATAATTCACATCGGTTCCCTCTTCAAAAGGGAAAGGTGAATCAAGAATGGTGGTAGGTTCAGGTGGTTCAAGGCTGTCTAAACGTTGTTCCAATTCCTCAATCCGTTTGTGTTCACTTTTAATATTATTCGGTTGCGAGATGGATAACTCCGTTAGTTTTGTATTTAAGGACTTACTATAAACAAATAAGCTTAAAATAATTAAAAAACAAATAATATAACCAATCCTTGTTTTTAACATGATCTGATCACCTCAGCATATTATCTGCTTTTATGAGGGATTTATGCGGAAGATTAGTTATTTTAGCAGTCTTGGCGATAATATCAATTAACAAATTGATTGTAGCAATCAAAAGTTAAATACAATCGAGTATCTTCAGTATTAGGATGTTTTAATCGTTTAGCATTGTGCAAAAAAAGGGGTGCGTCCGTCTGGAACGGAAATCAACGTGTGAAGAAATCTCCACTTGGGTGCGTTTGCCGACAAAAATTACTTCCAGACACTTAGTTGATTAGAGTACCAATAGCCTATCTAAAGCCTGTTGTGTATAAATACTAAAGTTTATTACATTAGAAAAATGAAGAGTCCCAATTCATAATCGAATTAGGACTCTTTTTTGTATTTAATTTCGTTTATTATACCGGTTCCCTTTATAAGCTACACCATTTTCAATAAGGCATCTTTACCAATCATACCTGCATGAATCCCGAGACTTTCTGCTTCAGTTGTAACCATTTCGAGTGGGGCATTAAGCAATTGGTCAATTGTTTTAACGCCAACTGCTCTGCCCGCTATAATTTTGCGGTCACTCAAATGCCTATTCAATAGGCCTACATCTAGTGCACCACACATTATATACCCATTTTCGTTTGAAACAGTTAACAATGTAGTCTTTGGTAAATGAACCGTTACTGCAGTAAATGAATACCCATCAATAATAACAGTCGTCAATGACACCATTTAATCTACCCCTTTCACTTATATATATTTAGGGGAGTAGCAATGGGTTACTCTTCTTCAGAAACGACAGTAGCATTTTCCAGATGTTTATCTAAATCAGCAGTAAAGTCCTTTTTTTGCTCAATACTCCATTCGAGTTTTTCAGACATTAAATCGATTACAAGTTCTTTCCACTTATGTACCCAAGCGATATCAAACAGAAGAGCTCCGGTACGTCTCCAAAAGAAATCGACAGGAGTACAAGTGAATTCATCTTCAATCGAATAGACGACCTGAGCATAGATATCTACAGGCATTCCAAACTCTTCTGCGTCGGTTTTATAGTTCTCGATTAACGCGAAAATACGATCGATGTTGGAACCGTAATTTTGAACAAGAGAATAGGCGACTTCTTTTGATAAACCATGATCCATACCTAGGCGAACTTTGGAATACTTGTATGCTTCAAAACGCTTAGAACCACCTACGTGACCGCCCGAAATGGGCATGTTTTTTGTATTGCATGGAGAATATATTTTATCGTCCTCTTTTTGGTATTCGGATGTTATTAAGTCTACAATCGTTTCCGCCATTTTTCGGTAACCTGTTAGTTTTCCACCAGCTATCGTTATGAGTCCGGTTTTCGATTTCCAGATTTCATCTTTCCTTGAAATTTCGGAAGCATCTTTTCCTTCTTCTTGGATTAAAGGTCTCAGTCCTGCCCAACTAGATTCAATATCAGATTGCGAAATCTCTAAATCCGGGAAAATAAAATGAATAGCATCCAGTAAGTAGTTTTGATCCTGTTCAGTGGTTTTGGGGTTTTTTAAATCGCCGGCATAATCAGTGTCTGTTGTTCCGATATATGTTTTACCATCTCTTGGAATTGCCAAAACCATTCGGCCATCAGGAGTATCAAAGTAAATGGTCTGCTTCAATGGAAATACACTTTGATCGAAGACAATATGCACACCTTTTGTTAAGTGTAATTTTTTATTGTCCAAAGGAAGGTCTTTTTCTCTTACTGTATTAACCCATGGACCGGCAGCATTCACAATCTTTTTGCCATGTATTTCATAAGACTCGCCGTTCAACTGATCCACAACTTTTATTCCAACAATTTTTTCGTCTGTATAAAGAAACTCTTCAACTTTAGTGTAATTGAGTACTGTTGCTCCTTGTGTTTTTGCCTCTTTCATAACTTCTATTGTTAACCTGGCATCATCTGAACGGTATTCAACGAAACGCCCTGCACCTAATAATCCTTCCTGCTTGAACTTGGGCTCAGCTTGCAGCGTTTCCTTTACAGTAAGCATGCTTTTTCTTTCATCTTTCTTAACACGCGCAAGCATGTCATAAACTCTCAAACCGATTGATGAACTGAACTTTCCAAATGTACCATTTTTGTAAATAGGTAAAATAAGCCACTGTGGAGTGGTAACATGCGGACCATTTTCGTAGACGATAGCTCGTTCTCTTCCAACCTGCGACACGATTTTTATTTCAAAACTTTTTAAATAGCGCAAACCACCGTGAATCATTTTTGTTGAACGACTGGAAGTACCACCAGAAAAATCTTGCATTTCTACGAGAGCCGTTTTCAATCCCCGGCTTGCTGCATCCATTGCAATACCGGCCCCGGTTACTCCGCCACCAATGATTAATACATCAAATTCTTCTGTTTGCATTTTTGCAATCGTTTCATGCCTATGAGAATTAGAAGTTTGTTTATTCATAAGATGTGTGCACCTCCGTTGATAATTTCTGTGATTTACTTAAATGATACTATAATACCGTGGGCTATACCTATTGAAATTACTTGAATAACCAGATATAGTTAAGCAATATGTATGTATTTATACTATTTAACAGGTTGCTAATATATTGACAATATTAATCTTTCATGAAATAATTCAAGTACTATTTTTATAGACAAAAAAATCACATATACTCTTATCCAGAGCAGGCGGAGGGAAAAGCCCAATGAAGCCCGGCAACCGACTCATTTTGAGCACGGTGCTAATTCTTCTAGCTAATAGAGCTAAAAGATAAGAAGTTGTTTGAAAAGACCTCTTCTTAATTGATAGGGTCTTTTTTAGCGTTATGGTAAACAGATAGATAGTGTTAGAGGTGAAATTAAGTTTAACTCTAGATTGAAACAGTTCAAAATCTATGAAAGAGTTATAGAGTAAACATTTTCAACCGAACTAATTATTAGATTTATCGAGGAGGATGCAATATGGGTTTAACAGCTACTTATTTATTTCCAACAGATGCAAATCAACAAAAGATTGCTGAGCAACATGCGCTTGGACTGACAATTGGATCTTGGACGGACATTCCACATCTTGAACAGGAGCAATTGAAAAAACATAAAGGTGAAGTAATTTCAGTGGAAAAGGGCGAATTAAAAGATACGGTGAAAATATTTTATCCTTCCGCAAATTTTTCTGCAGACTTACCAGCAATTTTAACCACAGTTTATGGTAAATTATCTTTCTTTGAGGGATATGAGTTAATCGATATGGATTTCGATGCAGATTTACTTGGTAAGTTCCCAGGTCCCAGATTTGGTACAAAAGGTATTCGTGAACAATTAGGTGTATACGATCGTCCTTTGTTAAAAGCCATTTTCAAAGGTGTCATGGGTAAAGATTTAAAGTTTTTCTCTTCACAATTGGAAGATTTACTGGCTGGCGGCATTGATTTAATAAAAGATGATGAGATTTTATTTGAAAATGAATTGACGCCATTTTTGAAAAGAATTACGACTGCAAAAGAAATTATTCATAATCATTATGAAAATACCGGAGCACGAGCACTGTATGCCGTTAATTTATCTGGAAGAACGCATGAATTGCATGAAAAAGCGGAGCAAGCTGCTGAATTAGGAGCAAATGCATTATTATTTAATGTGCATGCGTATGGTTTAGATGCACTGCAAGGATTGCGTGAAAATAATAATGTTGGGTTGCCAATATTGGCACATTCTGCTTTATCCGGCGTTCTTGCTGGACAAGCAGGACATGGATATTCGTACTCGTTGCTCGTTGGAAAGCTTACACGTCTTATAGGTGGGGATCTTTCCTTGTATCCAAGTCCGTATGGTAATGTTGCTATACCGCTCTCAGATGCTTTGGCTATTAATCAAGCACTAACGGAGGAGAATGGATTTGAACAAACGTTTTCCGTACCATCTGCTGGAATTCATCCCGGAATGGTACCCCAATTAGTGAATGATTTTGGTGATAATCTTGTAGTCAATGCAGGTGGGGGTATTTTTGGTCATTCTGATGGTCCAACTGCTGGAGCACAAGCCTTTAGAGCTGCAATCGATGCAAGCGTTCAAAAGATATCTTTACAAGAAGCTGCAAAAACATCTAAACCATTGCAACAGGCAATTACCCAATGGGGCGTAATTGAACCGAATTAAAGTAGCATTCTCAAATTCACAATTGAGTAGTGATTATGACAAACATATCTTCAAGTACTGATTGTAATTTGATTATTATAGTTAGAACTATGAATTATCGGTGATCGGTAATATGTAGAAGGGGGTTGAGAAAATTGGGTACATCAATAAGACCCGTTATCTTTTGTGATTTTGACGGGACCATTACAATGAAAGATAACATCGTTAATATAATGGAGAAGTTTGGACCACCTGGTTGGGAAACAATTAAAGACGCGATATTAGCACAAGAAATTTCCATTCAAAAAGGTGTTAAGGAAATGTTTTCTTTGCTCGCGACATCTCAAAAAGAAGAAATCATTTCATTTGTATTGGAAGATGCAAAAATTAGAGATGGCTTTGCTGAATTTGTACAGTTTACAAAAGATCAAGACATTCCTCTTTATATAGTAAGTGGCGGCATCGATTTTTTCGTTTATCCACTGATTGAACCATTTGGTCCTTTCGATAAAGTCTATTGTAATGAAAGTGACTTTTTGGGTGAGAATATTAAAATTGAATTTCCACATTCATGTGATGCGAATTGTACAAACCAAGGATGTGGCTGTTGTAAACCAACAATTATTCGCAACTTAACAAACGAACAACAAACGAGTATTGTCATTGGAGATTCTGTGACAGACTTTGAAGCGGCGAAACTTGCTGATGTTGTGATTGCAAGGGACTACTTAATCGAAAAGTGTAAGAAGTTAGGAATTCCTTACCACCCTTTTGAAACGTTTTACGATTGTATACGAATCGTAGAAACAGAATTTAATAGTAAGCAATAACTTAAATTAGAGAGGAAGATGAAAATGGCGACGATTACAATTCAAGGAACGGACATAGTAATTGAATCAGAAAAAGAGGTTGCAGCATTTTTAGAACAGCAAGAAGTTATCTATGAACACTGGGATATAAACAAGGTTCCTGAAAATCTTCGAGAAAAGTTCGACTTATCTGATGAAGATAAACAAGGTATTTTAAATGCATTTAAAACTGAAATTGACACGATTTCAGAGCTGCGCGGCTATAAAACTGCAGATATCATTTCTCTGTCGGAAACGACACCTAATTTGGACGAGTTGCTTGTAAATTTCCAAAAGGAACACCACCATACGGACGATGAAGTACGACTTATCGTGAGTGGACACGGCGTATTTGTAATCCAAGGAAAAGACGAACAATTTTTTGAAGTACATCTCGTTCCTGGAGATTTAATTTCCGTGCCGGAAAACATTCGCCATTATTTCACTCTCGCGGAAGATCGCAAAGTAGTAGCCGTTCGTATTTTTGTTACACCTGAAGGTTGGGTAGCAGTCTATTAATAGTTCGTTTCAAAACAAAACCGACATCCTTTAAGGAATGTCGGTTTTGTTATGGAAAAATTTAAGCAAAGGATGAGTATTTGCAAATTAAAATTAATGTACACCCTTCATAAATCTTGAAATTATAGGGGAGATAAGGAACAAAATGATACTAAGAACAATCGCAGTTCCACCAATAATTCCAAAATACAGCAATTCAGTTTCTTCAGAATAGAGTTTTACAATTTGTGCGTTTAACCCTTGTGCTGCAGCATTGGATAAGAACCAAAGGCTCATTGTCTGTGCCGAAAAAGCAGCAGGTGCAAGTTTTGTTGTCGCGGATAGTCCGACGGGTGATAAGCAAAGTTCACCGAGAACAACTATAAATATACTGAGTATAAGCCAAAATGGACTTACAAGTGTATTTGCATCTCCGAAATATCCAGGAATTAATATAACAATAAAGGATAGACCGGCAAAGAGTAATCCTAAAGAAAACTTCCTAGGAATGGATGGCTGACGATCTCCTAGCTTCATCCACATCCATGCAAACATTGGAGCAAGAACGATTATGAATAATGGATTTACAGATTGGAACCAAGCAGGGGATATCTGCATACCCATTATATTCAAATCAGTTCTTGTATCCGCGTATAGTGCAAGAATTGTTGACCCTTGTTCCGCAATTGCCCAAAACATAATAGATGCAATGAATAATGGGATATAGGCAATAATTCGAGATTGTTCTACCGGAGTTGTTTTTGGACTTCTGTACATTACAATAAAATAGGCAGTTGGAATTAGGAATCCAAGAACCCCGACAGCTGCAATGAACGACTCAAATGTGAGCCAACCTTTTGGAATAGCATACGCAATGAAACCGGCAAGCACGACGGCCGTCACGGTAAAGATTGAAAATGTTTTCTTTTTTTCTGCAGGTGAAAGTGGGTTTGCAATTTGTGTACCTGCAAGTCCAAGATTTTTCTTCTTAGTAAATACAAATACTAATAAACCTATAAACATACCAAGTGCAGCAACACCGAATCCAAGATGGAAACTTGTCTTCATCAATTCACCGACGATAAGTGGTGAAATAAATCCACCCATGTTAATACCCATGTAGAAAATACTGAATCCAGAGTCACGTCGATTGTCACCTTCAGCATATATATCACCGACAACACTAGAAACGTTAGGTTTCAATAACCCTGTTCCAATTACAATTAAAACCATTGAGACAAAGAATAACGTAATGCTTCCTGGAATAGCTAGAGCAATATGCCCGAACATAATAAATATTCCACCAAAGAATACCGCCCTAGAGGTACCAAGTATTCTATCCGCTAACCATCCACCGATGATTCCAGACATATATACAAGAGAACCATATATAGACATGATTGAAAGGGCCAAGGTTTTATCAAGCCCGAGTCCGCCTTGTGATAATTCATAATACATATAGAAGACGAGAATGGCTCTCATACCATAGTAGGAAAAGCGCTCCCAAAATTCAGTGAAGAATAATGTGAATAACCCTTTTGGGTGTCCAAAAAATCCTTTTTGTGGCACGCTTTTTACAATTTGTTCTTTGGTTAAGTTTGACACTATGAAACCTCCTCGTTCTGATTTCGGATACTAAAGAATTATACGTCTAATTAATACCCTATTATTTTTAATTTACACAAATAAAAATGTCTGAACAATAAAAATAGACTATCTCAATATAATACGTAAAATCCAAAGATGCAACAAGAAATGACTGAAAAAAAGGGATATCCCTATAGTAGGAATACCCCTTTTATTGCAACAATTCTGTTACCTAACCCATCTTTGAATTCACTGCAGTTATTAATGATGAATTATAATGTCGAATCAATACAAGTTTAATATAATTTTAATTATTGAAAATACTATTAATTAAATAGTGAAATTTAGTATATAGTGGTGATAATTAGTTTTGCAAAAGCTCTTCTAAGAAGATGTTACATCTTCTTAGAAGAGCTTTTGTGAGCTGTTATTAAACTTACAATATATATAACAACAAGTGCTGTTAACGCTCCTAGCATATCGAGAAAAACATCTTGTAAAGACGGTGTCCTACCACCCGTTAAGTATTGATGAAATTCATCTAGAAAGGCTAAAACTAATGTAATGACTGCTGCAATTTGTAAACGAAATCGAAGTTTTGGTAAAACAGCGTATACTGCGGTAGCGATAAAGGCAAAGATGAAAAAATGAGCACTCTTTCGAATTAAGAATTCGATGAAGTAATAATATCCTCTCTCTTCAATGGAAACTTTTATTCCCCAATATGGAAATTCAAGTTTCATGAGCAAGGATTCAAATGGTTTGTTTGGAAGCCATTTTTGAAGAGTGGGTATGATTGATTGTTGTTCATACGTTTGACCTGAAGATATAAACAGAACACTTAGCAATAGTAAAAGTACGATTAGTTTTCTCATAAGAAAATTTTAACATATAAAATGCGACTTTTCATTAAATAAGCAGGTGCACTAAGGTATAATTTGAAGTAACAATATACTATAGAAAGTGGGAAAACTAATGATGCTATCTAGATTACCAAGAAGAAGTTACACATATGCTGAAACGCCGATAGAAAGGCTGGATCGACTTACGGACTTATTGGATGGACCAAACATTTATATTAAACGGGATGATTTATTGGGATTAGCTGGCGGAGGTAATAAAACAAGGAAATTGGAATTTCTTATTGCAGATGCTCTCGAAAAAGGAGCGGATACAATTGTAACTTGTGGTGCGCTACAATCGAACCATTGTCGTTTAACATTAGCGGCAGCGGTGAAGGAAGGCTTAAAGTGTCAACTTGTTTTGGAGGAAGGGCCATCCACTTCTTATGATGCCGATGCAAACGGGAATAATCTATTATATAATTTACTCGGGGTAGAACATATTAAAGTTGTGGAAAACGGTACGAATGTCATCGAGGAAATGAATATCTTAGGTGAAGAACTAATTGCTTCTGGAAGAAAACCGTATTTAATTCCAATTGGTGGGTCGAATGTTTTGGGGTCTGTTGGTTATGCCGCTTGTGCACAGGAGATTCTACACCAAACATTTAAGAGTGGCTTAGTTATTGATCACGTAGTAGTCGCGAGTGGTAGTGGTGGCACGCAGGCAGGTTTAATTGCAGGTTTTCATGGCAACAGTGCATCCGTTAAAGTAAGCGGGATAAATGTGTCTCGGTCTAACGAACATCAAATTCCAGTAATTCAAGATTTGGTTCAAAAAACAGCTAAATTTTTGAATGTGCCATTTACTATTTCTGAGGACAGTGTCAATTGTTATGATGATTACGTCGGCGGGGGTTATACAATACCTACGGATGGAATGATTGAAGCGGTACAAATGTTAGCGAGAACAGAAGGTATTCTTTTAGATGCAGTTTATACAGGAAAAGTAATGGCGGGGTTGATTGACTTAGTTCGACAAGGAAAATTCGCAAAAGATGAAAATGTTTTATTTATTCACACCGGTGGATCGCCTTCATTATATGCCAATCATACTTTGTTCAATAAGGACTTATTTAAAATATAAATAGGAAGTTATTTCTTATACTACACGAAATGAAAAGACGATAATTAGTCGTCTTTTCGATTTTTAGACATGGCATCATTCCGAAGAAGTTTAATGGATTGCGGATTTAAACTTACCTCCATGGGTTTCTTGAGTGTTCATAATTGTTACGAAAGCTGTAGGATCAATATCGTGTGTAATTAGTTTCAACTTAGAAATTTCAAGACGTGTGACTACGACGTAAATTACATCTTTTTCACTATCGTTGAATCCGCCTTTTCCATGGAGTTTCGTTACGCTCCTTCCTAAACGTTCATTAATTGCAGTTGATAATTCTTCATATTCATCCGAAACAATAATTACTGCTTTAGTTTCATCTAAACCTTGGATAACTGCATCAATTGCTTTTGAAGCGATATAGTATGTAATGATTGAATACATCGCCTTTTCCCAAGTTAAAACAAAACCGGCCCAGGTAAAAATAAATATATTGAAAAACATTACAAATTCTCCTACTGAAAAGGGGATTTTTTTTGTAAGTAAAATACCTAAGATTTCAGTACCGTCTAAAGCGCCGCCGTGACGTATGACAAGTCCGACACCTGCACCAAGTATTAGTCCGCCAAAAACAGTAGCAAGTAAAGGGTCGGTTACAAATGGTCCTACAGACTTCAGTGGAAACTCAATGATTGCCAATAATGTAATTGCATAAGAGGAAGAGATGAAAAAGTTTTTGCCGATATGCTTGTAGCCAAAAAACAGAAAAGGCAAATTGATAATTAGGATGAGGACACCAAAGGGAATACCAGTCATAAAATTTAAGATTAAAGAAACACCAATAATACCTCCGTCGATTACAGAGTTGGGAATAAGAAACAGCTCAAGTGATACCGCTGCAAGTGCGGCTCCTATTGAAATGAGTATATAGCGACCAATAAAATGCCGAATCGATTCTTTTTTATGAATTTTTTTCAATGCACCAGTATACCTCCTTTTATTAAAGTATAGGAATAGCCGATTTATTCAAACAAGAAAAAAGTTGGGTCATTCCAATACTTAATGTATCTAATTGTACTTTAATATAAAAAGCGCTCATGTGAAAGTTTTAGTTATATATATAATACTGTCTATTGAACATATAGATAGATTGTAGTCACCATTAATAACGATTTAGTAAGTGGTTTTAGTATAATCAATCGTAATGTAGTAAAGTGTGAAGTGAAGGAACATTTTGAAAGGGGATATATAAATGAAGTTCAAAAATACAGAGGTAACTGAAATGCCAAAAATGAAAGTAAATGATATCGATAAAAAAATAATAGAAATTCTTATAGAAGACGCTCGGATATCCTATACCGATCTTGCAAAAGAGGTAGGCCTTTCTCGTGTAGCTGTGCAAGCGCGGATTAATACGTTGCTTAAAGATGGTGTCATTGAGCGATTTACTGCTGTTATTAACCCAGTGAAAGTAGGTATTCATGTTTCAACATTCTTCAATATTGATGTTGAACCGAAACAGTTAAATGAAGTTGCTGAGAAATTAGCACTGCATCCTGTTGTTACGAATCTTTATCATATGACGGGACCAAGTACTTTACATATGCATGCGGTTTTTACAAGTATGACGGAAATGGAGCGTTTTCTTATGGAGACTGTTTATCCAACGTCCGGAATAACAAGTGTAGCATCCGAAGTGTTAATAAAGAGATATAAAAGCCGTACGGGAATGAAACTTTAAATCTGGAAAGAATCTTGTCAATAAGAAAGAAAAACTGTTTTTCATAATAAATGGATTAGTAATGAGAAACTGTGATTACAATAGTAGTAATTGTAGTTCTTTTAGTCGGCACAGGATTCTGTCCATTCAGAAAGTAATAAAGGGTTTTAAATACGAATTGTCGAATCATAGCTGAACATACAAATACATAATAATCAGGAGGAGAAGAGATGGAATTTAAAATTGAGCAAGTAAAGGATTTACAATCAATCGACGTTTCTCATTTGGTAAAAGAGAGCGAGACAGAAGGGTATCGATTTTTAACTCGTTTAGTGAATGATTATCAAGATGGAACGAATACTTTCAGTGAGGACGGGGAAGCCCTGTTCTGTGTTCGAAACAAAGCAAATGACGAAGTTGTAGCCATTGGCGGCGTTAACCAATCTCCTTTTTCAGATGATGTGAAAACTGCTCGGTTGCAAAGGTTTTATGTATTGGATGAAGCAAGACGTAAAGGTGTAGGTTCGCTTTTACTCGAGAAAATTACAGAACATTCAAAAGGTACATTCGATGAATTAACTGTAAGAACGGAATCTTCAAAAGCGGATGCGTTTTATCTTTCAAATGGATTTAAGTTTGATGACTCCGTATCCGAGACAACTCACGTGAAGAAGTTGAATTGAAGAAACTAAACATCGTGTAGATTTTTAGTTAATATCATTGTCTGGTTCCACCACTTATAGGCATGGATGCCAAAGTGATGGGGCCTTTTTATCATCAAATAGTAATTTTATAAAAGAGTAAGAGTAGCGAGCCTGTAGTTCAGGTTAGGAATAATATAAAAAGTCTTATTTGCTTTATGCGAATAGAGTAGGAAGGTTTTGTGTGAGATTGAAAGAAAAAGAGAAAGTTACAAGCAAAGGAAACTATTTAATTGAAATACTACCTGGAATTATTATTTGTTTAATTGTCATTTTTATTGGTATTTATTTAGCTGAACTCATTGGAGTCGTCTTAGTGATGTTGAACGTTTTACCGGAGGGCAGTTCAAGTCCGGTTTCAGGTATATTTGTAGCGATACTCATTGGAATACTTATACGAAATTCAGTGGGATTACATAAAATGTTTTTCAAAGGGGTAACATTTTCCGTAAAATATGCACTACGGGCGGGTATTATTTTACTGGGATTACGTCTAAGTCTCACGGAGGCATTAAAACTAGGGGCATGGGGACTTCCACTTATTATAGCTTGTATTTCTTGTGGATTAGCCGTAACCCTTTATTTCACGAAAAAACTAAACCAATCGAATCGTCTGGGAACATTAATTGCATGTGGGACTGGGATTTGTGGAGTAACGGCCATAATGGCTACGGCCCCAGTGGTGAAAGCAAAAGATAATGAAATATCTTACGCGGTTGCAAATATTACGATTTTTGGTTTAGTAGGTATGCTCTTTTATCCTTATCTAGCGCACACTTTCTTCGCGAGTGATCCAGTAAAGGCAGGTCTGTTTTTAGGAACCGCTATCCACGATACAGCACAGGTCACTGGTGCGGCTCTAATTTACAATCAGATGTATGATATGGAAAAAGTAATTGATGTCGCGACTGTAACGAAGCTAACTAGAAATCTTTTTATTATTGCAGTTATTCCGTTTGTGTCTTATCTATTCTTTAAAACAGAAGGTAAAAGAGAGGGAGAAATAGCAAACGCCCTTCCAAAATGGTATAAACTAATTCCTCTTTTTGTTATAGGTTTCTTACTCCTGGCTCTTTTAAGAACAATTGGGGATATGACCGTGGCGAATACTGGTTCAGCTTTTGGATTTCTAGCACCTTCTACGTGGAAAAGTTTTTATGAATCTTGGAGTTCATTCGGATCTACTTACATGCTTGGATTGGCTATGGCAGGGGTCGGATTATCTACTAATTTTAAAATGTTTAAAGGTCTTGGACTAAAGCCGTTTTATATCGGATTTATAGCAGCCATATCTGTTGGAATCGTAAGTCTTACACTGATTTCGTTATTTGGTCATTTAATTACGATTTAAGAGTAGATAATACTTTTTATCAAAAAGTATCCAACCATGGAACATTAGTTGGATACTTCAGGTGGAATAGATGAAGTTGTTATTTAACCGGTATGCACTTGGTCGTAAGGAAATTTATAGGATTCTTTTTTAGGTTTCAACAGCAAATAGAATAAAGTTAATGGACCGATTCGTCCCATGAACATAACTAAGCACACTATTAACTTTCCGATACTACTCAGATCTCCAGTTATTCCCATCGATAAACCTACAGTACCAAAAGCAGAAAACACTTCAAATGCTAGTGGGAAAAGTGGAATTGACTCAGTAATTGTGAGTAAAAACAACGAGCTAATGATAGTACTGAGACTAACGGTAGTAATTGCTAAAGATCTAAGAAGTATTTCCGTTTTAATAGTTCTACCAAATAAATGTGGTTCGGAAATTCCCCTGAAATATGCAATCGTTGCATAAACAATGACCATGAAAGTTGTTAGTTTAATGCCCGAAGCAGTCGAAGCAGTTCCTCCGCCTATAAACATTAAAAGCATCGTAAATAATAAGGAGGGTTCTTCCATGTTTCCAGTTGGAATCGTATTGAATCCAGCAGTTCGGGGGGACACCGCTTGGAAATAAGAGGCTAGTATTTTATTACCAACTGAAAAATCCCCAATAGTATTCACATTATTGTATTCAAGCAAGAACAGGGTAATCGTAGCAATTACATTTAACAATAAAGTTCCGGTAATCATCATTTTCGTATGAAGTGTCCAGTGATGAAAAGATTTTTTATTCCATATATCCATTACAACAAAGAAGCCGAGCCCTCCAATTACGAATAAAGAGGATAAAATAATAGTAACAATTGGATCACCAACAAACGGAATGAGATTCTCAGGGAATATTGAAAATCCCGCATTATTAAAAGCGGATATAACATGGAAGGTGCTGTAATAAATTCCATCACGCCAACCAAAAATAGGTATCCAATGAATGGATAGCAGTGTAATTGCTAAGGTCTCAATGCTCAGGACAAATAGTAAGATGAGTCGGACATATTTCACCATTCCACCAACCGTTTGTTGGTTATAGGAATCACGAATATAAATGCGGTTTTGGATTCCAATCTTCTTACCAAAAAGCATTAGAATTGCAACGGCAAACGTCATTATTCCCAATCCACCAAGTTGAATCAAGGTTAATAATATAATTTCACCAAAAGTTGTTAATGTAGAGCCGATATCAAAAACTCCAAGTCCGGTCACTGTCGAAGCAGATGTAGCGGTAAAGAACGCATCCGTCCACGAAATTGAGTGTTCTGTTGCAATCGGTAACTTTAGTAGCAATGTGCCGAAAATGATTAGTAAAAGAAAGTTTCCTGAAATAATGATCGGTGGAGACAAACGCCTTCTGAAAAACCTTGATTTTTTCATCATCATCCCCACAATTCTTGAAAAATAGTGTACTACTATTTGGAAAATCTATTTAATAAGATATGTCGACATAACGTTTTTATTCTATATATTAATAATATTCCTATTTCAAGAATATATCAATTTAATCTGTTGAATTGTCGCAAGGGTCAGAGTACTTTCTCAAAGTCTTTTAAGTTTTACCGCGAATTAATTTATAAGCGTATAGAAAGTGTATTTAGGGAATTATCTTCTTCTACTTATTGGCATAGAATCTATTGAACTACAGACAAAGTTAAGAAAGGCGGAAGGAAATGTATTATCCATATGTTCAACAAATACCTAAACAAGACCGTCGTGTTATGACGGTCACAGGAATTGGGAACCAATCCATTGCACCGGATACCGCTAATATCCAGTTTGAGGTACGTACCGAAAATATGGTGCTCACTCAGGCGCAACAGGAAAATGCATATGTCATGAATCAGGTAATTGAGTCTCTTTTAAATCTTGGTATCAGCGCGGAAAATATAAAAACAGTCTCTTATACTGTTTTTCCACAGTATGACTATGTTGAAGGCAAACAAGTATTCAGAGGTTACGAAGTAATAAATGCGATTTCTGTCAAAGTGCCTAGCATCGAACAAGTTGGAAAAGTAATTGATGTAGCTGTACAAAACGGTGCAAATAGTGTGTCGAATATTCAGTTCACCGTAGATAATGAGGAACTATATTATGAAAAAGCATTAAGCTTGGCACTTGGAAATGCTGTATCCAAAGCGCAAGCAATTGCGAATACAATGCAACTGCAACTAGACCCAACCCCCACCACCATTACTGAAGCTCATAGAGATGAACCTATTGGACCCCGACCTTTTATGGCCAAAGAAATGGCAGCATCTACGCCGATTGAACCGGGACAAATAGAAATTACCGCAACAGTAAAAGTACAATTTCAATATTGAAAGTTAAGTCAAAATGAATTGTATAATAGTGCACCAAAATTATTTGAAAAAGTTGAGGAGTAGAATAATTATGGAAATCGAAAAACCACCAGTGTATCAATCACCTATTGGAAGGATTTTTGATAAATTTTCACGTCATAAAGATATCACTTTGATATATGGAGATCTAATTGAGTTCGAAAACAAAAAAGTACTGCCCGTTGCTAAAGTGAAATATATAGTTGGAGGTGGAGGAGGGTATTCCGGAGAAACAGCCAATACTCCAGTAGGCCAGGGTGAAGGTGGCGGAGGTTATATCTCCGTAAGACCAATAGGCGTTTATGAGATAAATACTAAGATAGTGAAGTTCAAACCTGCTTTTGATTTAAAATTTATTTCAACTCTATCTCTAATTTTTACATTCGGCTTGATTTTGCTGTTTAAGAAAAATAAATGAAGTTTTAAAGAAAGCACTTGCAGTATATGTCCTCAATTGCTTATGTGGATTTGTAACGAAACGTGAAGTCAACGCAAAACAACACAGAATATCCACCGCCTCAGCTTTAAAAAGACTGTTATAATTAAAACTGAAATGATGATAAGGTGCGGAACATGCCTTCGAGGCGAGAGAGCGGCAATGGCCAGCTCAATGAAACGAAAAACATATTTAGTATGTATCAGCTTGAGTAGAGCCCTTTAGTGAACTTAAAGGGCTCTACTTATGTAGATGCTCGGCAATTCATTGCCGTGAGGTTTACAAGAGGTTAATAATTAGGAGGAACATTTCATGAAGAATTTATTTCATCTTTGTGTGCAAGGTGATGTGAATGATATTTATAAAAAAATCACTGGTTTGAGTCATAAAACAGAGGTGCAAGTAAAGCTAGAGAAACAATATTATAATCGGTTTTTCAAAGGAAATCCGGACTATAAGACTTCAAATGAAGATTCATGGATAGAAGATATCATAAATACATATCGTTCTTATTTTGTGGATGTATTAACAAATAAGGTGGATCGTTCTGTTGCAGAATCCACATTATTAGAGAAATTAAACAACCACTTACCTTTTGATTTGAAAGGAACAAACATGTTTACTACAGAAGAAAACATCAAAGAGATTTTTAAGAAAAAAGGATTTAAATTTATAGGTGGGAGGGTTGCACCGCACTACGGTCCTTTTATTTGGGGGAAATCGAATACTGAGACTTACACTGTTGAAATCCCTGATTTTAATGGGAAAGTTCAAGTCTGTTTTTTGGATGATTTCCTTATGTTAAGTTGGCTACACTTCGCTACATTTGGTGAATTATATGCTGGTGGTTGGGCTAAGAAAGATGTTATATATTGTGTACTATCTAATTATCGTGACAAATTAGATACGGATGTTTTTCAAGTATCCTTCCTTAAACACGAGGCACAACATATCAGTGATTATAAGAAATTTCCCAATTTAATAGGTACAGATTTAGAGTATCGAGCAAAACTTGTAGAGCTTATTTATTATTCGGATTTTGGTTTCTTTGAAAAGCTAATTGTTCAAGCAATAAATAATACGAATCCACATAATCATTCGGCATTTATCATTTTAAAGAAATTTTCTAATCATTTTTTTAATAAAGAAGCAGATAAAGATATAATAAATTGGAAAAAATTCCATTATGATGAGATCAGTCAATTTGCTTTAAAACTTTTTAATGAACATACCGCTAAACTTAAGTCATTAGGTGCGGCTACAGTGAAGAGTGTTATTTAGTTGAATTGCTTGAAACAATGTTTTCTGCTTCCCAAGACAAAACAGTTATTTGGCTGACACATCACTTAGCTGGGATTGAACAAATGGATGAAATTATCTTTTTGGAAGACGGAGGCATACAACTTCAAGGAAGTCATGAAGAACTGTTTGCTACATCGGAAAAATACCGGGCTCTATATGAAATGGATAAAGGAATTTAAAAACAGCGTCTAAGTGGGAAGCCCCAATCTTAGACGCTGTTTTTTTATGTTTTTTCCGCCACATTTGCACTTGCAAACGTGGCCATTTCTTTTATCATATTCACAGCAGACAGTAGAATTGGATAGGCTACTGCCGCGCCTGTACCTTCGCCAAGGCGCATATTCAAATTCAATAAAGGTTCTATTTGTAAATGCTGGATCGCAACGAGATGACCTGGTTCAGCCGACTGATGCGACAACGTCATATAATTTTCGACTCCGGGTGCAAGTAACTTGGCGACACAAGCCGATACCGTAGAAATAAAACCATCTAATAGAATAGGAGTTTGTTTTTGAGCTGCAGCAATCATTGCACCAACCATGGCGGCCATTTCCAATCCGCCAACTTTCGAAAGGATATCAATTGCGTCCTTTGAATTTGGCTGATGGAAGGCAATCGCTTTTTGAACAACTGCTATTTTGTTTTCATGTTGTTCCTTAGAAATACCTGTACCAAATCCAACAATTGAAGCTGGATCCGCACCTGTAATAGCTGCTAGAACAGCACTACTTGCAGTCGTATTTCCAATGCCAACTTCACCAATAATTAAACACTTTACACCACTTTCCATAAACAGGGTGGCTTCTTCAAATCCAATTTGCACTGCTTTTTCGACTTCTTCTTTTGTCATGGCTAATTCAACTGCGAAATTACCAGTGCTTTGTCGGATCTTCCTATTAATCACTTCTTTTTCACTAACATCCGTTACTACACCGATGTCCACGATTCTGAATTCAGCTCCAATTTGCCTACCGAACACATTAATCGCTGCTCCGCCATCCACCATATTTGTAACCATTTGTTTCGTTACGTCTTGTGGGTAGGCGGAAACACCCTCATTTACAATTCCGTGATCTGCCGCAAATACAAGGATGCCAGGGGGCGTAATATTTGGAAACTCATTCCCAGTCATTTTTGCAAGGTCGATTGCAATTTGCTCCAGTCTACCTAAACTTCCTGAAGGTTTTGTTAAAGTTTCGATATAGTTTGCTGCTGATTCTCCTACATTTTTATGTACTGACGGAATTTGTAAATCTATCAATAAAATCTCCTACTCTCTATTTTGTATTCGATCATTTCACAACACCTTATATTTGAATCCCAAAAGTACTCCGTAATATCTGATCTTTTTCATCTGAAGATAAATCCTTTTTTTGCTGAACACCATTTTCCGTAATGATGAACTGTGCGTCGGATATTGTTTTTCTGCCTAAGGGAGTTGCAACAGTAATAATATCGGTATGTGTGAAAGAGGATTCTTTTGCAACTTGGTTAAAGACACAGCCTTCATGAAAATCAATCAGCTTTTTAGGCTGTGTAGTGAAACGATATAAAATTCTCTCTACATCATTTCTTTTTTGAATCAAATCATAAAAATCATTTTCTTGTTTTTCAATTTTATACGCACCACTCACATCTGTGCGTTCCAATCCGCTAAGTGGTATCGGTAATATTGTGGAATCACCAAATCCAACATCTACTAAATAAGGTTTATCGAGCTGTACGATAATTGCTGCATGAGTATCTTTTTTTGCCCACACTCCATTCATTCTTCGAACAGTTGCAGATACTAACGAAGCTTCATAGCCTAGCTCTGTTAATAACCAGTGGAAGAGACCGTTTAATTCGTAACAATAACCACCACGATTCCTAGAAACCAGTTTGTCATATATTGTATCCAAGTTCAGATAAATGGGGACTTTTCTGATGACATCTAAGTTTTCAAAAGGAATATGTTGCATATGTAACGATTGGAGTTCTTCCAAATTCTGAAGTGAGCAGGTCGTATAATGCGATGCACTAATTCGTTTTAAGTAATTCTTCATGTTTAACATAAATAGATTCCCTTCCACAGCAATTGTATTGGTGATTCTAGTTTAGCATGTATGATTATCTTTTGTATTTCTATAAAAAAACACCGTAATCTAATGAATTAGATTACAGCATATATATTGATTTTTGAAAAGAATGTTTTCATATTGAAGGGTCTTGTATTGGTAGGAACACCTTTCGATTATTTAAGACAGACGACAATTGTTTGTTAATCTCATCTACTGGAATAGGTCTACCAAAATAATATCCTTGCATATCTAAACAGCCCAGCTCTTTTAATCTCTCGCTCTGGAGTTTAGTCTCTACACCCTCGGCAATTAATTGCAAGCCGAGTCTGTTTCCAAGCTCAATAATGGTTCTAACAATCGCTTCACTTTTAGGGTCTTCGTTTATCCCGGAAATAAATTGTTGATCTATTTTAATTTGTTGAACTGAGAAATGTTGTAAGTAAATAAAAGCAGAATATCCAGTTCCAAAATCATCAATTGAAATCTCAAAACCTAAACAATTAAGCTCGTTCATTCGTTTTTTCACTGCCTGAAAGTCTTCTAATGCAACATTTTCAGTAATTTCCAAAACTAACTTTTCTGTATCGACACCTGTTTCTTGAGCACATTTAATTAAGTATGAAGGAAGGTCGGGATGAAGGAAGTGTCTTGGCGATAAGTTAATAGAAATAGTCAAATGGCTTTCAAATATCAATTCCCATCTTTTAAGTTGAGTAAAAGCTTCTTTAATTACCCATTCACCTAAGGGTATGATAAGACCTGTTGACTCGGCAAGCTCAATAAAATCTCCTGGGAAAATTAAGCCCCGTTCAGGATGTTGCCAACGAATTAAGGCTTCAAAACCTACAAGTTCCCCTAACAATCCATTTACTTGAGGTTGGTAATAAAGATGGAACTCATTTTGATTGAGTCCATTTCGTAAGTTCATCTCCGAAAACATTGTTTTCTCCATATTAACTTGCATATCAGGATTAAATATACCTTGTGCTTCTCGTGAAGAATTTCTTGAACTTGTTTCAAGTGCAACTTGTGAGGTTTGAATACCTTCTCTTGCAGAGGTAAAGTTATCGGGATAAAAAGATATCCCATAACTGTAGGTTACAAAAATTTCTTGCCCACAAATATCCATAGGTTGTTTTAGAACATTCAACAATTGAGTCATATACAAATCTTCGGTAACGTTGTGAAATTCAACAGGTGAAAAGATAATGAAATGATCGAATCCTAACCTTGCAGTAATCGCTGGTTTAGGAAATAAATTCCGCAAACGCTGTGCAGTTACTTTTAGAACCTGTTCTCCAATTTCGTGGCCAAGAACACCTTGTATATGTGTGAATTGGTCAATTTTAAAATAAATAATAACTCCTTGATCAGAGTGCTTAAAATCGTTGATTTGTTGATTTACTAGATTTGTGTAAGAATACTGATTATGTAGTTCGGTTAATGTATCCGTAAAAGCGAGTGCATAAATATGTTTATCCATTTCAATCCTATGCAATCGATTAAAAACGAACGCAATCATGTCTGTTATGGATGCAATAATAATTTTGTCTAAAGATGACCATGTTCTATCCTTCTTAGTTTCACAGCAAAGCATACCTCCAATGCCTCTACTTAAAATAATAGATGCATCCAACATCGAGTGGATACCTTCATCTTGAAAATAATGTTTTTTAAGTTCCCGAACAACTGAGTTTGTATGCACATTTTCAACAGCTAGCGTGCGTTCTTGCTGAATGGCTTTAAAATAACTCGGAAAATCGCTCGAATTCAGCTTTTGTCCATGTTTATGACTTCTTGTTCGGGTACTGAAAATATTTTGTGCTGTGAGAACAGTCCAATCTTCATTAAATAGCCATATACTAACTCTTTCACAATCCATAATTGTGGAAATTCGTTCACATAAATCTTCTAAAACAGACTTCATTGAATCAACGGATAAATGCAATTGCTTTGCGTGAGAAAAGAGTAGTTCTTGTTGAACTAACATATTTTCAAGCATAATAGTATCCATATTCAACTTTTCTTTCATATATAGTTTGACCCCTTTATTCTATATTTATATTTGGAACAACCCCTACAATTTAATATCGGTTGAAGAATAGTAATTTCAATAGATTTTTAGTCATTAGAACTTTAAAGAGAGCTAAATTTTTAAATGAAAAATAGCTAGAGTTCTATAAAAAAGAATCCTTCCGTAATGAATTACTTTATTACATTCAATGTAAGCGCTTAACCCTTAGTGTTATTAAAATCTGAGTTGACTAACTATTGTTGCCGGTGTAACATTACGATAAATTATTAATTGAAATGGATTATTTCAAAAAATAGTTCTTTTAAATATAAGGGGGAAATCGAATGAAGAACAAATGGAAGAAGTTCGCAATTATTGTTTTTAGCTCTGCATTAATCCTTGCTGCATGTGGAGGAGATAAGGAGAAAGAAGAGTCTTCATCTACAGCAACAGGAGATGAAAAAACGTATAAAATTGGTATTACACAAATTGTTGAGCATCCATCTCTAAACGCAGCTACGGATGGCTTTAAAAAAGCACTAGAAGACGCTGGATTGAAAGTGGAGTATGATACTCAAATTGCGCAAGGGGATAATAGTGTTAATACGACAATTGCTGAAAACTTAGTTGGTGCAAATGTAGATTTAGTATTCGCAAACTCGACTCCTAGTGCACAAGCGGCAGCTAGTAAGACAACTGATATACCAATCGTTTTCACTTCAGTAACGGATGCAGTTGGAGCTGAACTCGTTAAATCTAACGAAAGTCCCGGAGGCAACATCACGGGTACGATCGATGCTCATCCGGATGCAATTCCGAACACGATGAAATTCCTAAAAGAAGAATTAGGAGCGAAAAATGTTGGGATGGTTTTTAATGCAGGTGAACAAAACTCAGTAGCACAAGTAAATGCTGTTAAAGAAATGTTGAAAGACATGGATATGACTGTTGTGGAAGCTGCAGTAGCAACTTCAGCGGATGTTAAGCAGGCAACAGAGTCATTAATAGGAAAAGTAGATTCATTGTATATCATTACTGATAATACTGTTGTATCTGCACTTGAGTCGGTTATCGATGTTGCAAATGCAAACAAATTACCAATGATGGTCGGTGAGTTCGACTCTGTTAAACGAGGCGGTCTTGCAGCATACGGATTTGAATACTTCGACATTGGATATGAAGCGGGGGAAATGGCTGTTAAAATTTTGAAAGACGGCAAAAAACCAGCGGATATTTCAGTTCAAGTTCCACAGAAATTATTGTTTGTAATGAATAAAGATACGGCAACTACAATTGATCTTGAAATTAAAGATGAGTGGAATGCCGATTTAATTGAATAATTAGGAGATGATTCTATATGTTTTCAGCTGTTTTTGGCTCCGTGGAGCAAGGAATCATCTATGCAATTATGGCGCTCGGAGTGTATTTATCATTCCGGGTGCTTGATTTTCCAGATCTAACAGTTGATGGAAGTTTCGTTACAGGTGCGGGTGTTGCCGCTACAATGATTATATTCGGATATCATCCAATACTTGCAACAATAGTTGCTATTGTAATAGGTTTTCTTGCTGGTTGTGTAACGGGGTTACTGCATACAAAAGGGAAAATTAATGCCCTTCTTTCAGGAATCTTAATGATGATCGCCTTGTATTCCATTAATCTACGTATTATGGGACTGACCTCCGAAAATTCGATTGGGCGTCCAAATATTCCACTTCTAAATGCGGAGACTTTATTTACAAAGTTTCATACGTTTTGGGGATCTTTAGGTATCGACGAATCCATCAATAAGTTCTTTAGTATGCTTGGGTTCGAACATTTACCTTCTACATGGGGTACCTTAATCATTATGGCGATTATTGTGCTACTTATTAAGTTTGTTGTGGATTGGTTCTTAAAAACGGAAATAGGGTTAGCAATAAGGGCAACTGGTGACAATAAGAAAATGATTCGAAGTCTGTCCGCAAATACGGATAATCTAGTAATTATTGGGCTAGGTTTTTCAAATGCTCTCGTAGCATTCGCCGGTGCATTAATTGCCCAATATAGTAAGTTCGCAGACATTGGTATGGGAATTGGTATGATTATTATCGGTCTTGCTTCGGTCATTATTGGAGAAGCTATTTTCGGTACAAAAACAATTATGAGAACAACGCTTGCAGTAATTGCCGGTGCAATTATTTATCGAATCGTACTTGGACTAGCTCTTAGAGTGAAGTTTTTAGATACTGGCGATATGAAACTAATTACCGCTATTATTGTAATTGCTGCACTTGTATTACCGCAGTTCTTTGATAAAAGACGAGAAAAGAAACGAAAAGCAAGGCGGCATGCTGAGCGTTTAGCTGAACTTCAACATTCACTGAAGAAGGAGGGGAATACCCTTGCTTAAGCTCAATCAGATTAATAAAGTTTTCAATGAAGCGACACCTGATGAAAAAGTTGCATTAGATCAAATCAATTTAGAATTAAAAATGGGCGATTTCGTAACAGTGATTGGAAGTAACGGAGCTGGAAAATCGACGATGTTGAACATGATTTCAGGCACACTTACCCCAGATTTTGGTGATATTATAATTGCCGAAAAAGATGTTACAAAATTACCGGAATATAAACGTTCGCAAATGATTGGTCGTGTGTTTCAAGATCCGATGGCAGGAACTGCACCAACAATGACTATTGAGGAAAATCTAGCAATGGCCTATTCTCGCGATAAAAAACGATCCTTCAGACGAGGTGTGGATAAGAAGCGTCGGGAACTTTTTCGCGCATCTCTTGAAACACTTCATTTGAATCTTGAAAACAGATTGAATGCGAAAGTAGGCATGCTTTCAGGAGGAGAAAGGCAAGCTCTATCGTTACTGATGGCGACTTTTACACAGCCATCGATTTTACTTTTAGATGAGCATACAGCTGCCCTAGACCCTTCACGAGCGGAATTAATCACAAATATAACGAAACAACTCGTTGAAAAAGACAAGTTAACAACATTAATGATTACTCATAATATGCAACAAGCTTTAGACCTTGGAAATCGTTTAATCATGATGGATAAAGGCCAAATTATATTAGAAATCGAAGCAGAAGAGAAAAAAGGGTTAACAATTCCAAAGCTAATGGATGAGTTCGAAAGAATCCGAGGTGAAAAGTTAACAAGCGACAAGGCTTTGTTAGGAGTGTAGTCTAAGATATTAATATCAAAAAGGCGTAATCAGTGAATTTAACAGAGCTGGTCACGCCTTTTTTCGCAAGGTGTGTGAAAAGACTATGGCTGATAAAAAGAAGAAAAGATATGAAATCGATTTATATAATCCGATTAAAGAGCATTTCACAAATCTTGGTTTTGTCGTGAATGCAGAAGTGATGGATTGCGACGTGACTGCATTAAAAGATGATGAGTTGATCATTATAGAGCTGAAACTATCGTTATCAATTGAACTTCTTATTCAGGCATCAAAAAGACAGCGATTAACCGAAAAAGTCTATATCGCAATACCTAAACCCAGTTATAATTTACGCTCCAAGAAGTGGAAGGATATATGCCATTTAATGAGACGACTAGAGCTCGGTTTAATAACGGTTTCATTTTCAGATAATAATGTGCATATGGACGTTGTTTTGGAGCCTGACCCTTTTGATAGGGACAGAAGTATGAGACGAAGCAGAAAGAGAAGGACGAAGCTCGTAGAAGAAATTCAAGGTCGATTCGGAGACTATAATGTAGGGGGAAGTCATAAAACCAAACTTATGACCGCATATAAAGAAAATTGTATTCAAATTGCATGTTATTTGAAACATTACGGTCCATTGTCAGCAAGGAATTTACGTGAGTTAGGTACTGGAGAAAAAACCTATTCCATTTTATACGACAACCATTACAGTTGGTTTGAAAAGATTGAACGAGGAATTTACTCCATTTCAGAAAGAGGCTTGTCCGAATACAATGAGATTCCTGAAATAACAAACTTCTATATGAAAACGATTGAGGAACATATTATTGAAAAGTTATAATTAGTTGTTTTCAGGTGTTTTATAGAGTGAGATCTAATTAGTCACACTAATTGTTATCCAAAAAATGTGTGTAGCAATTACTATGCTGTATAGGAATAAAGTGGAAATAATTAAAATGCGTAAATACGGTTTTGGTTTTATTTGTGTAAGGATATACAACATGAGTAGTGGAAGAGCTATTTTAATGGAATAGAAAGCAATAAGGCTTTGGTTGTAAAAGTAGTACATAATTGGATTTGCCTCATCGATGATGTTGTTTCGAAGACCTATATCGGTGAAAATAGAATCTAGAACAGCTAATAGTACTAAAAGTAGGCATGGTTTAACCAAACTTCCTTTAATAGGCAACTGGTTCGTTAAACTCCACACGCAGCTCCACCACCTTTCAATGGTAATTTGTCTAGGATACCAATACATGTAGAGTTAGCTTATGGAGTTTGATGGACTTATATACTATGGGCATTCAAATTATTTCCGGAATTTGATATTATACTATGCAAATAAGCTGTTAATTCGTTATTTAAGTTGTATAATATGGGTTAAGTCATATATCATATAAGGTATTGATTCATATATATTTTTCAGCACTATAATATAAAAATTCAATCTAAGGGGATAGAAACATCATGACAGCACTCAAGATCCAAGTGAATTTAACAGATTCTAAAAAAGAAAAACCATTATCAGATCATTTGGAGTTTGGAAGAGTTTTTACAGACCATATGTTCAGTGCAGATTATATTGAAGGACAGGGTTGGACGAATCATAGAATTGAACCTTATGCACCTCTTCAATTAGATCCGGCTTCTATTATTTTCCATTATGGTCAAACTGTTTTTGAGGGATTGAAAGCATATTCTTCGAAAGATGGAACAATAAAACTATTTCGTCCAGAACAAAATATGAAACGTTTAAATCAATCAAGTGAACGCTTATGTATGCCTCTAGTGAATGAAGAGTTAGCACTTGAAGGACTGAAAAGACTGCTTGAAATCGATCAAGAGTGGATACCTACTGCGGAAGGAACGTCACTCTATATTCGACCTTTTATTATCGCGACTGAAGCATATCTAGGTGTATCTCCATCTAAGAAATATAAATTCATGATTATTTTATCTCCAGTTGGCTCGTATTATAAAGAGGGTATCCACCCTGTTAAAATTCTAGTTGAAAATGAATACGTTAGAGCAGTAGCGGGCGGAACAGGAATGGCCAAAACTGCTGGAAATTATGCATCCGGTCTAAAAGCGCAACAGGTTGCTGCAGAAAAAGGATATGCACAAGTTTTATGGTTGGATGGGATCGAAAGGAAGTATATTGAAGAAGTAGGTGCGATGAATATCTTCTTTAAAATCAATGGTGAAGTAATTACACCAGCTTTGAATGGCAGTATTTTAGAAGGTATCACTCGTAAATCTGTAATTCAATTGTTACAGCATTGGAATATTCCAGTTACTGAGCGAAAGATTTCCATGGAAGAAATTCGTACGGCACAAAAGAATGGATTGTTAGATGAGTCATTCGGAACGGGAACAGCTGCTGTTATTTCTCCAATAGGCGAATTCAATTGGAAAGATGAAAAGTTGGTTGTAAACAATGGCGAAATGGGCGGACTTTCTGAAAGATTATACAATACGCTCACGGGTATTCAAACTGGTAAAATTGAGGATCCGTTTGGTTGGGTCATTGAAGTAGAAAAACCAATTAACCAATTATAATTAAGATGGTTTGATGGACTGATATTATATAGTAAAAGTAAAAAGCTAACCGTGTAAGCGGCTAGCTTTTTACATAAAATGAATTTTCGATTTGCTGGTATAGT
The DNA here is from genome assembly GCF_042681925.1 of Sporosarcina siberiensis. Classification (NCBI taxonomy): domain Bacteria; kingdom Bacillati; phylum Bacillota; class Bacilli; order Caryophanales; family Caryophanaceae; genus Sporosarcina; species Sporosarcina siberiensis. The sequence continues at coordinate 59,042 of NZ_JBHUGI010000027.1, read as the reverse complement.
AAATCAAGTACTATCTATATTCCACGAGTATAGATACTTTAGGAGGAAGCAATAATGGAAAAATTAAATTCAATAGAACAGTATGAGTTGCTGAAAAAGAGCGAACGTGTCATTTTTATGTTTACTGCCGATTGGTGTCCAGATTGTAGAGTGATTGAGCCAATACTACCAAGGATTGAAGTGGATTATCCAGAGTATGAATTTATATCTGTAGACCGTGATGAATTCATAGATTTATGTGGAGAACTGGATATATTTGGGATACCAAGTTTTATCGCATTTCATGAAGGTGTAGAAGTTGGACGGTTCGTCAGTAAAGACCGGAAAACTCAGGATGAAATTGAAGGATTTATCAATAGTTTGTCAAATTAAAAAAATACCAAAAGGACTAAGTCGTCCTTTTGGTATTTTTTAATTTATATAAGTAGATTGAATAAGGTACTTCCTTTTTTTACATCTGTAAATGTAAAATCACTCTGTCCCATTCTTTTTAGAAGTCCTTCATAATCTTCCCTGTTTTTTAATTCAATTCCGACTAATCCAGGACCGCTTTCTTTATTGTTTTTTCTAGTATATTCAAAAGTAATAATGTCATCATCAGGACCAAGTATCTCATCTAGAAATTGTCTTAATGCACCGGCACGTTGTGGAAAATCCACGATGAAATAGTGCAGCAATCCTTCAAACATTAATGATTTTTCTTTAATCTCCTGCATTCTACTAATGTCATTGTTTCCACCACTAATTACACATACAACAGACTTTCCTTTAATTTCTTCCTTATAAAAGTCTAGTGCGGCAATCGGAAGGGCACCTGCAGGCTCCGCGATAATTGCATGTTCGTTGTACAATTCTAAAATCGAAGTACACACTTTACCTTCGGGAACGACAACAATATCGTCTAAGTACTTTCGACAAATATCATAAGTAATTTGACCTGAACGTCCAACAGCTGCCCCATCAACAAACTTATCGATTTTTTCAAGTGAAATTAAGCCTTTATTATCTAACGCGGCTTTCATACTTGCAGCACCTTTTGGTTCAACGCCGATCATTTGCGTGTGTGGAGATACATTTTTAATAAACGTACATAATCCAGACATGAGTCCACCACCACCGATGCTCGAAAATACAAAATCAACGGATTCTTCAATATCATTCATAATCTCAACAGCCACAGTGCCTTGCCCTGCAATGATGTCATAATCATCGAATGGGTGGATGAAGATTCTTCCTTCAGTTTCAGCACAGTTTGCAGCGCTAATGGAACATTCGTCAAATGTATCCCCGATTAAAATGATTTCAATACGATCTTTACCAAACATCTTTACTTGATTAATCTTTTGTTTGGGGGTTGTTTGTGGCATGAAGACTTTTCCGTTTATCCCTAAATGTGCACAAGCATAAGCAACCCCTTGTGCATGATTACCTGCACTAGCACAGACAATCCCTTGTTTTCGTGCACTTTCTTCAATCGTTTTAATTTTATAATAAGCACCACGTAATTTAAAGGAGCGGACATGTTGCAAGTCTTCTCTTTTAATATATACATGACAATCGTATTTTTCGGATAAACGATCATTTTTTTGTAAAGGTGTGTGTGCGACCACATCTTTAAGCATTTGATAAGCAATTAAAATGTCTTCGACTTGTAATTTCTTGGTCTGTGGATTTTCTGCTTGCATGGTCATTTTCACTACCTCCTATATTAATTGAACATCTTTTTATTATAGCATAAATCAGACGCAACGTGTGAATATTCTAAACCTTATATATAGTAGTGTGTTCCATACATCGTCTATATTGCATATAAATATTGAGGACGGTTTGCATAAAAGATCATATGCATTATAGATGAAAAATACGAAAGGGGATAGTATGAAGAAATCCTCAGATGGATTGGAACATAGGGAAAATAGTAAAGACAAACAGTTGGAACAATATCGTGTAAATAATTATGGAGAGAAAATGACGACGAACCAAGCTTTGAAAATTTCGAACGATGAATTTTCCTTAAAAGCCGGCGTTCGTGGGCCGACATTAATGGAAGATTTACATTTACGAGAAAAAATCACGCATTTTGATCACGAACGAATTCCGGAGCGTGTAGTACATGCGAGGGGATATGCAGCGCACGGTGAATTTGAATTGTATAAGTCAATGAAGGATTATACTAAAGCAGGATTCCTTCAAGTGCCCGGAACAAAAACACCGATATTCACAAGGTTTTCAAATGTAGCCGGAAGTAAAGGTTCAGCTGATACTGTGAGAGATGTAAAGGGTTTCGCTATAAAGTTTTATACGGAAGAAGGAAACTATGATTTAGTTGGGAATAATATGCCTGTATTTTTCATACAAGATGCGATTAAATTTCCTGATTTGATTCATGCAGTTAAGCCTGAGCCACATAACGAAATTCCGCAAGCATCTTCTGCACATGATACATTTTGGGATTTCGTAGTCAGCAACCAAGAATCAGCTCATATGGTCATGTGGCTTATGTCTGATCGGGCTATCGCTAAAAACTTTCGTGTGATGGATGGATTTGGTGTGCATACGTTTCGACTCGTCAATGAAGAAGGAATCGCTCATTTCGTGAAATTTCATTGGAAACCAAAGTTAGGCGTACACTCACTTGTATGGGATGAAGCACAAAAGATATCTGGTAAGGATCCTGATTTTCAAAGGAGAGATCTTTGGGATTCAATTGAAAAAGGACATTTTCCTGAATGGGAATTTGGAGTTCAGATGATTAAAGAAAAAGATGAATTTATGTTCGATTTTGATATTTTGGATGCAACGAAAATTTGGCCAGAAGAAACTGTACCTGTACAGATTTTTGGTAAACTAACGCTGAATAAAAATGTCGATAATGTGTTTGCAGAAACTGAGCAAGTCGCATTTCATCCTGGAAATGTTGTACCCGGGATTGATTTTACTAACGATCCCCTTCTCCAAGGTAGGTTGTTTTCTTATTTAGATACACAGCTCATTCGTTTAGGTGGACCTAATTTCGCTGAAATTCCAATTAATCGTCCAGTGTGTCCATTTCATAATAATCAAAGGGATGGCTATAGTAGACAGCGAATTGATGTAGGCCAAGTAAGCTACCATAATAACACCCTTGCAAATAATACCCCTGCAACGTCAACAGCAGCTGAGGGGGGCTATGTTCATTATGCGGAAAAGGTTGAAGGTAAAGTGATTCAAGCCCGAAGTGAATCTTTCAAAGATCATTTCTCTCAGGCAAGACTTTTTTGGAATAGTATGTCTGGCCCAGAAAAACAGCATATCATTAATGCCTTTACATTCGAGGTTGGAAAAGTCAATAGCAAAGATATTAGGCAAAGAGTAGTAGATATGTTTGTAGAAGTAGATAAAGAAATGGCTACAATTATTGCAGTGGATGTTGGCGTCAACCGACCAAGTGGAGAACAAGTACCCGTAACAGCTTCGTCGCCAGCATTAAGCCAAGAGAATACGATTTATACACCACAAACACTAACAGTAGGGGTACTAGTAGGTAATGGTTTTAAAGGGACTGAAGTATTAGCTACAATTAGAACGCTTATGAATGCTGGAGTCATCGTGAAAATTGTAAGCGGAAAACTAGGTACTATTAGAAGTTCAGATAACTATCAAGTTGCTGTCGATGAAACATTTCTAACCTCAGCTCCAGTCTTATTTGATGCACTATATATCGTAGGTGGAAATTCTGAAAATGAAGCAAAATTTGAAAGTGACATTACCTATTTTATAAATGAATCCTTCAAACACTACAAACCTATCGGAGTTGCTACAACAGGCCAACGTTTCTTCAAAGCCTCAAATGCAAAAGAAGGCCCTGGTATTGTAATCGATAGTCCGAAATCAGATTTCGGAAATACATTTGTAAAAGCGATTGCCAAACAACGTTTTTGGACTAGAGACATCTATTAAAATTAATAGGTCATTATCCAGTTTAATTCATGGATAATGACCTTTTCGAATAAATACAATATTTACGTAAAATAAAGTGTCCTGTATATATCTAATTCAACTCCAAACAAACTTCTATCACAGAAAAGTGAGCATTTCTTACAAAGATAAACACATCTGACAGAACTATCGCCCATACGAAACCGTTATGATATAATGGACATATTCAAATTAATTAGATAAATTAGAATGAAATTAAATAGGGAGAGATGATAAGGTGCCAATTAATATACATAAGCAATTGCCAGCCAGACAACTGCTAAAAGAAGAGAAAATATTTGTAATGGACGAAGATAAAGCAATATTGCAGGACATTCGTCCCTTAAGCATACTTATCGTAAATTTAATGCCTGAAAAAGAACGAACTGAATTACAATTATTAAGATTGTTAGGAAACACGCCATTACAAGTCAATATTACTTTTTTAAATATGGCTTCACATGAATCTAAAAACATCAGTAAAAACCATTTAGACGAATTTTATAAAACATTTGAAGAAGTAAAACATAGAAAGTTCGACGGAATGATCATTACAGGTGCCCCTATTGAACATTTACCATTTGAAAAAGTAAACTACTGGGAAGAATTAGTTGCGATTATGGATTGGTCAAAAAAAAATGTGACTTCTGTATTACATATATGCTGGGGAGCGCAAGCAGCACTTTATCATCACTATGGAATTGATAAACATGAATTATCGAAAAAATGTTTTGGTGTTTTCTCTCATCAAACATCTGATTCAACTGTTAAACTTGTCCGTGGTTTTAATGATGAATTCAATGCACCCCATTCTCGTTATACGTCCATTTCAGTAGAGGAAATAAACAACAATCCTGAACTCACATTGCTGGCCGTTTCAGAAGATGCAGGTGCATTTATCATTTTATCAAACGATGAAAAACATATAATGATCACAGGGCACCTTGAATATGATGCAACAACATTAGCTGAGGAATATCAACGGGATCATGCCAAAGGTGTAGAAGTGGACATCCCTGAAAATTATTTTCCGAATGATGATCCGAGTCAAGCCCCACTAAACACGTGGCGGTCACATACTCACTTACTGTTTTCAAATTGGTTGAACTACTATGTTTACCAAGAAACACCTTATGAATGGGAATAATGCCTCAACGAGCTAAGACTGAAAATAAGTATAGGATTGAGTGATACAGATTAATGGGGAAAAAAATGAATCTGAGAGCACATCCAAGAATGTTTGGAATTGTTCTTGTTTTAATTGCTGCGTTAATGTGGGGTGTTTCGGGAACAGTTGCCCAGTTCTTATTTGAGCAGCGCTCATTTAGTGCTGAATGGCTAGTTGTTATTCGATTACTGATTTCCGGGGTAGTCATGCTATTGATTACAAATAGAAAAAAAGAAATAAATGTTTTTGATATTTGGCGTCATAAATACGATGCTCTAGGTCTAATTTTTTTTAGTATTATGGGAATGCTTACAGTCCAATACACTTTTTTTGCCGCTATTAAACACTCGAATGCTGCTACTGCGACAGTTATTCAGTATTTAGCACCTGTATTGATTGTTTGCTATATGGCTTTTCGTGTTAGGAAAGCACCATCCAAAACTGAAACTTTCGCCGTAATTCTAGCACTCTTTGGTACATTTTTATTAGTTACAGAAGGAAATGTGAGCAGTTTGGCAATCTCCAAACCAGCTTTGTTTTGGGGCATAGCATCGGCATTTTCTTTGGCCTTTTATACGTTGTATCCACTTAAGTTATTAGCTAGATGGGGTTCAGGTATTGTTGTTGGTTGGGGAATGTTAATAGGGGGCGTTGCATTTAGTTTTGTACATCCTCCTTGGAATTTTGTTGGTGATTGGGACTTGCAATCCTTTTTTGCTCTTATATTTATTATTATAGGTGGTACAATCATCGCGTTTTTTTGTTATTTAGAAAGCTTAAAATACATAACTGCTTCTGAAACCAGTTTACTAGCATGTGTAGAACCACTTTCAGCTGCATTTCTATCCGTTGTGTGGCTTCATGTAGCGTTCAGTTTAGAAGAATGGCTAGGAACTGCATGTATATTAGCAACAATCATGATTTTGTCTCTGTCGAAGAAACAAGAAAAGTATTGATGTTTAAATAAAAAACCCCCTTCTTTATGTAATTGCATAAGCTGAAGAATACGCAAACTAAAGGGGGATATGTATGTCGTTATTTATGAACGAGAGGGAACATCCTGGAGTCTATCAGAACAGTGTGAATAGAATTGAACCAAATCAAAATTCTTTTAAATCAGATGTAGTCACAGAATTACTAAAAGAACAAAAGAGTGAGAATGACAACTTACAACATTATTTGCGGAAGCTTGAAAAAGATATGAAGAAAACGGAGCAAAGACTTTTAAGACAGTCGGATAGAATTGGTAATCAGTTTGATAAACTAGAAGATTTGGATTATCGTCATGAAGTATTTGAATCGAACACTTCAACATGGATCGAAAAAATAAATATTGAAAATAAAGTCCAACAAGATGTCCTATCTAACTCGCTTTTACTAGAGGAGGATTTAGCAAGTAAAATAGATGAACAATCTAATACTCAGAAAATGATAGTCAAACAACAAGAAGAACAAGAAGTCGAGCTAGTTGAAATCGGAAAACGTCTAGTAAATCAAGAAGCATTGTTGGAAAAAGTTTTGAGGCAAATTGACTATTATAGATCCATTTTATTTGAACGTACACAACTTTTTGCTGGGAAAATAGAACAAGGTTATACAAATTCAACATCTTATGTTTCCAGACTGGTAAAAGGTGAAAACAAGAATGTGAAAGATGCAGAAGATATTTAATTCGATACAAAAAAGTCTGACTCTAAAGGGTCAGACTTTTTTTCATTTCTATTCTAGTAAGGCTACTCTTTTTCAAATATGAAATCGCTTACAAATTAAATAAAAAAAGGATTGACAATATTGCGATAACAGACTACTATTTATTTAACGACCAATTAACGACGCGAAATGGGGATGAGATTTTATGAAACAGAATGCCGAGAAAGATATAAAATTTTGGATGGTATTAGTTCCGCTCTTTGTTATGATTTTTGTAATGATTGTTACAGTAGTTAAGTTAGAGCAGGGGCCTCATATGCCGTTAATTGTCGGTACAATTACTGCCGCTTTAATTGCTTGGAAGGCAGGATTTACTTGGAAAGAAATTGAGGAAATGATGTATAAAGGAATTCGGTTAGCTCTACCAGCAGTTGTCATTATTATGCTCGTTGGTTTGACAATAGGTGCATGGATGGGCGGCGGAATTGTTGCAACAATGATCTATTATGGCTTGCAAATAATTACACCTTCTTGGTTTCTAGTTACAATCGCAATAATATGTGCAATTGTCTCATTAGCAATTGGTAGTTCTTGGTCTACGATGGCGACAATTGGTGTTGCCGGAATGGGAATAGGTTTGAGTATGGGAATACCTGCAGGAATGATAGCGGGTGCGGTTATATCGGGGTCCTATTTTGGAGATAAGATGTCACCTCTATCCGATACAACTAATTTGGCGGCAGGTCTGACGGGTACCGATTTATTTGATCATATTAAACATATGTTGTTCACAACAATACCAGGATTAGTAATTGCACTGGGTGTGTATGCTTTTTTAGGAAGAAGATTTGCTGGGGAACAAATGGATGCAATTGGAATTGAACAAACAGCACGAGTTTTACAGGAAAGTTTTCTAATTACTCCTTTCCTATTGCTAGTACCTCTTGCGGTAATCGTAATGGTTGCGCTTAAAATACCAGCGATACCGGCACTTATTGTCGGAATAATACTCGGTTTTTTTGCCCAAATCTTTATACAGGGTGGATCTACTGTAGGTGCAATAGAAGCATTACAAAGTGGTTTTGCTATTGAAACAGGAAATGATATGGTAGACGGTCTTTTTAATGGCGGTGGTTTAGATTCAATGATGTATACGGTTTCAATGGCAATAGTAGCTATGACATTCGGGGGAATACTTGAGTTTTCTGGTATGCTGCAATCCTTAATGAACCAACTTTTGAAAGTAGTAAAATCAACTGCAGGTTTAATTTCATCCACAGTAGCTGCGTGTGTTCTAACGAACGCAACTTGTTCAGAACAATATGTATCAATTGTCGTTCCTTCAAGAATGTTCAGTAAAGCATATAAAGACAAAGGGTTAAACTCTAAAAATTTATCTCGTGCACTAGAGGACGGCGGCACATTGACCTCTGTATTTATACCTTGGAATACATGCGGAGTATTCATATTAGGGACATTAGGCGTCGGTGTTGTCGAATACGGACCATATGCGATTTTAAATTTAGTTGTACCATTTATATCAATCTTCTATGCGGTAACTGGGTTTACGATTGTAAAAATGACCCCTGAAGAATTAGTGCAAAGAGATCTGGAAGCGGCTTTGGAAAAAGAAGTGGTAAGTTTAAACTAATAAAATAAAAAAGGAAAGTTCACTTTATAGTGGACTTTCCTGTCGTTTTATTAGTAGATTGGGAATTTAAGTTCGTAAAGTGAACGAGGTCTTCCTTGACGGTAGGCCATCTCTTCTCCAACAATTTTGGCATAATCGCATTCGACGAGCTTTTTTAACGTACGCTCTGCGGTTCTTCTAGACACATTTAAATGCAATGAAAGATCATTTGTGGTAAATTGTTTGGATTGTCTGCCTTGGCTAAATGTCATTAGCTTCGAAATATTAGCAGAACTTAAAGTGGTTTTTTTAGCCATTTCAACAAGAACTGGATCATGTAGTTTTAGTTGGATGGAGCCATCTGAATGCGGAAATGGACCCAGTAACTTTTTGTTTGAATCTAACACATAGAAGGAAAAATCATTACTTTTTTTGTTAAAATTCAGTGCGAAATGAGCATTTTCTTTAGCATCCATTATTGATTCACCACAACCAAATGCAATTTGAACTTCATTTTGCATGGATTTAAATAAAGCTAGAAATTCACTATTTGTTAACGCAAACTCGATGTTTCCCATCGTAGTATAGATTGTATATTCTCCGTTTAACTCACTAAATTGTGCTCGTAAAAGGGCTGTAAGATTTTCAACGAATTCTACGACTTTAGATGATTTCTTTAGGACAGTCACTAAACCAACTGCCGTTTGGGCAGAGTTGCTTCTCTTTAAAAGGGCTTCGTGTTTTGCATATTCAATATTACGCAAAATAGCACTTTCCGGATCAATTATTTTTTGTGTAGGAATATTGTGTAGTTTTAATTGTTCATAAACTGCGTGCACACTCGTAATTGCCAAATCAGTTTTTCCTGCTTGTGAAAGGCTTTTATGGAACATTGTAATTTCATTAATGAGCTCGTCTTCACGTAATAAATGAACAAATGGAGATTTTGTTGTCTCATTTAAGTCTTTCAGAATATGGTCAATATGTTCTTTTTCGCGAATATCAATGGAGATTTTGTTGAAATCCAGTTCGTTTTGTAATGCGATATGTAGTAATGTTATGGCAACAGCGGATTCGTCTTGCTTCATGTAAAGTACAGGAATGGAAATGTTTGAAAGTGAATCTGTAGCATGTAAATAGGAAAGCGATCCGGAAAAAAGAATGACATCACATGGTTGGATCTCGTGTATTAGTTGCGCTGATTCCTTCGGTTCTTGATACCGATATAAATCCAGTTCAATATCGTTTCGTTTAGCAACAATTTTCTCGGCACGATTGCAAAATTCATCAGGACCAATAATTGCGATTTTTATAATCATTAAAATACCTCCTTTATATAGCGACTATTTAACGACAATGATACAATTAAATATAAGAAATACCAACCGAAAGGATTGATTTAAATGAAAATTACTGAAATTGAGATTTTCGCATTGCATTTTCCCTTATACGAACCGTTTGTTGTGAGCTATTGTTCGTACGATTATATGCCGTCCATTATCGTGAAAATGACAACAGACACAGGACATATTGGGTATGGTGAAGCCGTATCAGATGAACATGTAACTGGCGAAAGTTTAGAAAGCACTTTTGCTGTTTTGCAACATACACTTGCTCCAAAATTGATTGGTGAAAGCCCTAGAAATATGGAACGTATTCACGAGTTAATGGATTCATTAATACTTGGTGTTCCAAGTGCGAAAGCCGCATTGGATATCGCTTGTTATGATGTGGTCGGTAAGAGTTTAGGCGTTCCCGTTTACGATCTTATAGGCGGTAGATATCATGATGAATTTCCAATAACACATGTCTTAAGTATTGCATCACCTGAAAAAATGTCAACTGAAGCTTTAGAAAAAGTGTCAGAAGGATATCGATCATTGAAAATGAAGGTTGGTACAAATGTTATGGAAGACGTGAAGCGAATTGAAGCTGTCCGAGCCAAAGTGGGGGAGGATATAGCGATTCGTGTAGATGTGAATCAAGGTTGGAAAAATAGTGCAAACACGCTACAAGCCCTTAAAAAGTTGGAACATTGTTCACTCGATTGGTTGGAACAGCCTGTTGTTGCAAATGACATCGACGCAATGGTAGAAATCAAATCTAAATCATCGATACCTATAATGATTGATGAGGGAATGTGTGGGGTTCCTCAAATGAGAGAAATAATTGCGAAACGAGCTGCTGATAAAGTAAATATCAAACTTATGAAGTGTGGCGGTATTTATCCCGCTACAAAACTTGCAAATATGGCGGAAATGGCTGGAATAGAGTGTCAAGTTGGTTCGATGGTTGAGTCATCTATTGGTTCAGCAGCTGGATTTCATGTTTCATTTTCAAAGAAAATAATTACAAGTGTCGAACTGACAGGTCCACTAAAGTTTAGTAAAGATATTGGTAATTTACATTACGATGTTCCTTTCATTCGTTTAACGGAAAAACCAGGACTCGGAATTGATATCGACGAGACTGTTTTAAAGGAATTAACAATTTACTCTGAGAAGGTCATCGGATGAAAATGAACCATATTTTAAAAAATGGAACCGAAATCAGTTTCAAGCGACTGAATGTGCAGCATTTAGATGAAATCATGTCCTTGCAACAAAAGGTAGTAAATGATTTACTAACAGGATCTTTTTTACAACCATTAGATGAAGAGGAATTTCTATATATTCTAGAGGGTAAAGGTTTAATGATTGGTGCATATTATAATGAAGAGCTAATCGCTTTCCGAGCGATGATGGAGCCTGAATTAGATGAAGAGCATCTTGGTAAAGGAGCAGGATTAGATAAATCTGTGTGGTCGGAAGTATTGTATTCTGAAATTACGAATGTGAATCCTGAATTTCGTGGGAATGGGCTTCAAGTGTTACTAGGAGAACTTATTATGAATGAAGTGGATGTAGAACGATTTCGTTATATTCTAACTACAGTCGCACCATTTAATATAGCGAGTTTAAAAGATAAGTTTGCACATGGAATGAAAATTGTTTCGCTTGGAGAAAAATATAACAATAAGTTGCGATATACGATGATGAAGGACTTGAAAAAGTCTGATATTACATTTAAAGTGGCAGATCGAAAAAGTATTGCGATGGCTCATACAAACGAACAACAATTACTAATGAAAAAGGGTTTTGTTGGAACGAAAATCGAACTCGTAAATGACGAATGGATTGTTCATTATGAAAAAAATGAATAACTGGATATAAAAGGCATCCTTAACCGAAATTGGTTAAGGATGCCGCATTTTTTGAGCTATTCAAATTGGGACTAAACTACTTTTTTTCTTGTGTACTCTTCTTTCTTGCGTTTGGGGTAATTGGCTCATGCTTTGGTTTTATATTACCTAATTCAGATAACTCTAGAGAGATTTCTTCTTTCATAGATCCAGGTTTGATTTTCTGGTTTTTGGGTGTTTGAGGCAATGAAGAAGAGTTGTTGCTTGCACCTTTATGATTATCTTTTCCCAAGTATGTGACCTCCTTTCACTTAAAGAATTGCACTTTCTTATCATGGTCCAAAAACTACTTTTTCATGTGTTTTATAAAAATGGAAAAAGAATATAGAAAATATACAGACAACTTTCTATTGAATAGAAGGTACTACTCCGATATACTAATAGTAATTACTCTTACTATTTTGAAGAGGTAATTAGGTTGAGTTGGATTTAAATAAAATAATTGGGGGGATTACTTTGACAAAAAGAAAGCGCTTACTTACGTTGGGAGCGATACTACTAAGTTTTAGCTTGGTAATGGCTGGATGTGGAACGAAAGACGAAGATTCGAAAACAGGAACTGCAGGGGAAGACGGAAAAATAACAAAACTTATTGTTGGAACAGATGCCACGTACGCACCAATGGAATCTATGGATGCTAGTGGGAATATTGTTGGGATTGATATTGATATCGTGAATGCAATAGCAGAAGAATTGGGTATTGAAGTAGAATACAAAAACTACGGATGGGAGCCTTTATTCCCTGCTGTAGATAGTGTTGAAGTAGATTTTGCAGTATCTTCAATTACAATCACTGAGGAACGTCAAAAGTCGTATGATTTCACTGATCCCTATTTTGTTGCAAATCAATTAATTCTAGTCCCTGAAGATTCTACAGTAGAAAACTTCCAAGATTTGAAAGACCTTCGCGTAGCAGTTCAAATTAATACTACTGGACATATTGTTACTCAAGGGCTTCAAGGGGAAACAAGTACTAATATTCGTGCAATAGAAACAATGCCTTTGGCAATTACTGAAATGATTAATGGAAATGCTGACGCAGCGGTAGGAGATAATGCTGTAGTTATCGAGTACAAAACTCAAAATCCAAACGTAAAAGTAAAAACAGTAGAAGACGATAGTTTTGAAAAAGAGTTCTATGGATTGATGGTTAAAAGAGGAAATAAAGAAGTCTTAGACTTATTGAATAAGGGGATTCAAGCAGTAAAAGACAATGGGAAATTAAAAGAAATCACTGGATTTGATGTAGAATAATTATCTTTCTCCCTCAAATCATGAAATAGGAGTGATGGTTTTGGATTTTCTAAATATTCGTTGGGACATGTGGGAAATGATATGGAATTATCGTTCTATGTTTATTCGTGGAATTGGGATTACACTTGCATTAACCGCGATTGGTTATGTTCTCGGACTTTGCTTAGGTTTGTTTGTTGGAATGGGTAAACTATCTAAGAGAAAGTGGATCTTTTATCCCGCGAAATATTACGTAGATTTCTTCCGTGGGACACCCTTACTTGTACAAATTTTATTAATTCATACTGCTATAATACCTGGAATTTTCGGACACTCCTTAGGGTATTTTGTATCTGGTATTATAGCGCTAACATTAAATAGTGCCGCTTATAACGCGGAAATCATTCGTGCAGGAATCCAGTCAATTGAAAAGGGTCAGAATGAAGCGGCTAGATCTTTGGGTATGACATCAGGTACTGCAATGAAATTGATAGTTTTACCACAAGCATTTCGACGAATGGTTCCACCGCTAGGAAATGAGCTTATTGCACTAATGAAAGATTCCTCATTACTAATGGTTATCGCTGCACCGGATTTATTATATGCAGGAAAGATAGTTGCCGGAGCCTCAAGTAGATTCTGGGAACCTTACATTACTGTAGCGGTACTTTATTTATTGCTCACGTTTATTTTTGGTAAATTAATAGGTTATATAGAAAATAGATTTAGTAATAGCTATATACCTTCGCCAAGAAGAGGAATCTTTAAATTTGGACGAGAGTCAGCAGGAAGGTGAATAAATGATTAAAATCCAAAACTTGCACAAATCATTTGGTGAGTTACAAGTCTTAAAAGGAATTGATTACGACGTAAAAGAACGAGAAGTTATATGTGTGATTGGACCAAGTGGTTCAGGGAAAAGCACTTTCCTACGATGTATAAACTTGTTAGAAGAGATTACATCAGGTGAAATTTTCATTGATGGGGTTAAAGTGAATGGTGAAAAAACAGACATTAATGAAATCCGAAAAGAAGTAGGCATGGTGTTTCAACAGTTCAATTTATTTCCTCATATGCGTGTATTGGATAACATCACTGCCGCACCAAAAAAAGTACGGAAAATGAATAAGGCAGATGCGGATATACTTGCACACTCATTGTTACAAAAAGTAGGCTTAAGTGATAAAGCGAATGCTTATCCCGAACAATTGTCTGGCGGTCAACAACAACGAGTTGCAATTGCTAGAGCATTGGCTATGCAACCCAAAATTATGTTGTTTGATGAACCAACATCTGCACTCGATCCAGAAATGGTGCAAGAGGTTTTAGATGTTATGAAAGCTCTGGCATTAGAAGGTATGACAATGGTAGTCGTAACACATGAAATGGGTTTTGCACGGGAAATGGGTGATCGTGTATTGTTTATGGATCAAGGATATATTGTAGAAGAAGGCCCACCTGATCAATTATTCAATCATCCTAAAAATGAGCGAACAAAAGGTTTTCTAGGTAAAGTACTTTAATATATAAGGAAATCATCCAATCGAGAAAACTTTCTCACTCAGTGATTGGATGTTTTTTAATTTAAATAATAATACTTATGAAATATACTTGTTAGTTTATTATACTAATAGGGAAGGAGTAGATTATGATTATAAAAAGAATATTTGCCGTTTATTTTCCGCTAGTACTAGTTTGTGTGTTTTTTTTCCAACAGCATGTGTACGCTGAAAACAGTAGTTTTAAAGATGTGTTACCAAGCCACCCGAATTTTGATATCATTCATGAAATGCAGGAATTAGGAGTAATAAATGGATACGGGGATGGGACGTTTAGACCGCAGTTATCGATTAGTCGTCAACATGTTGCTTTGTTATTAACAAGGATATTGCCGTTAGAGCCTATTAGAGGTCAAAAGTACTTTAATGATCTTCCGGAGACGAATGTTTATTACGATGCGATACAACAAGTCCAACAGGCCGGAATTATGGATGGAGACAAAAATGGGAATTTCAATCCTACAGCACTGCTTACACGTGTTCAATTGGCAAAGGTACTCCATTTAGCCTTTGACTTGGAAATAAAAGCGACTTATGATTTTCAAGATGTTCCAGAAAGTCATTGGGGCAATAGTCATGTCCGCGCACTGTATTCTAACGGGATTACGACAGGCGATGGTGGATTATTTATGCCTCAAGGAACTGTGACTCGTTTGCATTATGCAGTATTTCTACATCGCTTGATGAATATAGATGAACGTTTTGTTGCTCTTCCGATTGAAAAACCAAAACCAACTAAACCAAAGCCGGATGCGTTATCGCCGATTTATGTAGAGGGAATATTAATTGCAAGTAAAAATTACCCTTTACCAGCTAATTATTCACCTGGTGAAAATGCGGAAGCGAGAAAAGCGTTTACTGAATTTAATAAACATGCGAATAAGAATGGCTATAATTTCACTGCATTTAGTACATACAGGTCTTACTCTTATCAGGAAAAGTTATTTGAAGACTATGTGAAAAAAGATGGTCTTGTTGAAGCAGCAAGGTATAGTGCACGGGCGGGAGAATCGGAACATCAATCAGGGTTAGCCTTTGACGTGGGACTCGTGGGACAAAGTAGTAAATGGTTTTTAGAAACGAAAGCTTCTGAGTGGATGGGTAAGAATGCACATCATTACGGATTCATTGTTCGATATCCTAAAGAAAAAGAAAAAATTACCGGATACATCTATGAGCCTTGGCATTTGCGTTATTTAGGTGTTGACCATGCCGAGAAAGTTTATGCTAGTGGTAAAACATTAGAAGAATACTTGGGGATAGAATGAGTGGGATATTCATAAAGATGTGTGTTCAATGGTATTTACAGTTACTTTTAATCCATAAAAAAACCAGTTTCCGATTGGAAACTGGTGAAAACATAAATGTTTTATTAAAGCCACCTTTGCCGTATTACATAAGAAAGTTTCAAACCACCACTCCTCAAAGTGGGTGTTTGCAGAAACTATCTTGTCTGTCCTTGTTGGATAAATCGAACAAGGCTTGCCATTCGAGTTTCGATTAAAACTCCCTATTACAGTATAAAGGTTGAAACTAATTATCGATACGTACAACGCAGCTTCTATTAATAGTGTACACCAACTTATTCAAATGTACAATAGAAGTAATATCCAGTTTAAAAAGGGAAGGAGTAGATTGAAGTGAAACTTTATCAAATGATTATTAATGGGGAAGAAGTGGGGCATGATCTTCCGAGAGTAGACGTTCACAACCCTGCGACTGGAGATGTATTTGCATCTGTTCCTTTAGGAGGAACAGATGAGGCGATACGAGCTGTAGATTCGGCATATAATGCATTTGAGAAATGGTCGAGTCTTTCTACTTACGAAAGAAGCGATCTGATTCGGAATTGGTATGATTTAATTAAAGAACATACAGATGAGCTCGCTAAAACAATGACAGAAGAACAGGGAAAACCTTTTTTAGAGGCAAAGGGCGAAATTAATTATGCAAATGGTTTTATTTCATGGTACGCAGAAGAAGGAAAAAGGATATATGGGGAAACGATTCCTGCAACACAGCAAAATAAACGATTATTTATTCATAAGCAACCTGTTGGCGTTACTGCAGTCATTACACCGTGGAATTTCCCGGCAGCCATGATTACGAGGAAAGTTGGCCCTGCGCTCGCTGCGGGATGTACAGTAGTCATTAAACCTGCTAGCCAGACACCACTCACTGCTATAAAACTCGTGCAGTTAGCTTTAGAGGCTGGTATTCCAAAAGGTGTAATCAATGTTGTAACAGGAAACTCGAAACTAATAGGTGAAGCGTGGCTTGCGGATACTCGCGTTCGAAAACTTACATTTACGGGTTCTACAGAAGTGGGTAAAGAATTAATGAAGGGTGCTGCAGAGACTGTAAAAAAAGTGTCGCTCGAACTTGGAGGTCACGCACCAGCAATTGTAATGGATGATTGTGATATTGACAAAGCTGTCGACGGAGTCATTGCAGCGAAATTTAGAAATGCTGGGCAAACATGTGTCTGTGTGAATCGTGTTTACGTTCATGAATCGATTGAAAAAGAATTTACTAAGAAGCTCGTTGAAAAAGTAAAATTGTTGAAACTCGGAAATGGAATGACCGAAGGCGTTACGATTGGACCGTTAATAGACATTTCTGCAGTTCGGAAAGCTCTAAACCATGTAAACGATGCCATTGAGAAGGGCGCTACTTTAGAGATAGGTGGAAATAGAAAAGAAGGCCTCTTTTTTAATCCGACAGTGTTAACAAATGTCACGGATGATATGATTTGTATGAAGGAAGAAACATTCGGCCCCGTTACACCTATTACCGTCTTTAAAACCGAGGAAGAAGCGATTAGGCGAGCGAATGATTCTATATATGGACTAGCTGCTTATGTTTTCACAGAGAATATATCTAAAGGAATACGGATTTCTGAAAAGCTGGAATATGGAATTGTAGGATTAAACGACGGCAGTCCTTCAACACCACAAGCGCCGTTTGGTGGGTTTAAACAAAGTGGATTGGGTCGTGAAGGTGGCCATCACGGTATCGATGAATATTTAGAAGTGAAATATATATCTTTAGGATTATAAGAATTCTGCAGTTCAAATTAAAGTGAAGCTATCCAAATTACTTGGATAGCTTCACTTTTAAAAATCCCAATTATCCATTTGCTCTTCTTCGGCAAGCACTTGTAAATCATCAGCCGTAATTGTGAGAACTATATACTCCGATTTTTCTGCATAGCGATCCGCTGCTCTTTTAATAAATTTTGGTGAGCCTTCATTTTCGGAATCATAAAGGATGAGAATACCGTCTGAATTACGCATCAGGAATTTGTCTTTTTCGATGAATTGCCAAGGTGCTTCATATGGTGTATTTGTTATTGTGTTATAGTAGTCTGCTCGTGAAATCAGCGAACGATACGTTTCTTGTCTCATCTCATTCCAATTCTTTTCTTGCTCTAGAAAAGGGGGAAGAACCGCATATTTTAAGTTGGGATACGTACTTTTTAGCGCAAGAACGACTTCTATAGCCCAAGTCTCGACACCAAGTTGTCCACTAACAATCACCCATTCGAGCCCATCATCTAATAATGCAACAAGGCGGTTTTCTAACGCTTTCTTGATATAGACAATCCCAGGATGTTTATCATCAAAGATACCTAATTCATGTTGTTTATATCCAGTAACCACTAATCGTTTTAAAATAAAACTCACCTCTTTATTACTTTTACTCTGTAGTACTTATTGTACTAGTCTTCGTAATAAAATGCCTAATAATCTAGGTAAATTAATAATTCAGACAAGAATTGTTCAAATCTATGCAAAGACTTTAACAAGTTGAAAGAAAACATTGAAATATAAAATTCTTGCTCGTATAATAAAGAAACGAAAGAGGTGGATATTCATTGAAAAAAGACTTAAGAATTAATAGTAAAGTATTTAGTGAAGGAACAATGAGAGCACCTAACCGTGCTATGCTAAGAGCTGTGGGTGTCACGGATGAAGATTTTAAAAAGCCGATGATTGGTATCGCTAGTACTTGGAGTGAAGTAACTCCATGTAACATACATATTGATAAGTTAGCGATCGCCGCTAAAGAAGGCGCTCGAGAAGCAGGCGGTGTTCCGTTTATTTTCAATACAATTACTGTTTCAGATGGTATTTCTATGGGAACTGAAGGTATGCGATACTCTTTACCAAGTCGTGATGTTATCGCGGATTCAATTGAAACAGTTGTAGGCGGAGAAAGTTTGGATGGTCTTGTAACAATTGGTGGCTGTGACAAAAACATGCCAGGTTGTATGATCGCTATTGCGAACTCTGAAGTACCGTCTGTCTTCGTTTACGGAGGAACAATCTCTCCAGGTAATCATGAAGGACAAAAATTAGATATTGTTTCTGTATTTGAAGGTGTTGGACAATTAAATAACGGAACGATTGACGAAGAAACACTTAGAGCTATTGAGTGTAAAGCTTGTCCCGGTGCAGGTTCATGTGGCGGTATGTATACTGCTAATACAATGTCATCGGCAATTGAAGCTATGGGAATGAGCTTGCCATCAAGTTCATCGAATCCGGCAACATCATCTGCTAAGTTAGAAGATTGTAAAGCAGCAGGACATGCTGTATACAACTTGCTTGAAAAAGATATCTATCCAAAAGATATCATGACGAAAGAAGCTTTTGAGAATGCGATTACAGTAGTAATGGCGCTTGGTGGTTCTACAAATGCGGTTCTTCATTTACTTGCAATTGCACATGCAATTGAAGTGGACTTAACAATGGAAGACTTTAATAGAATCCAGAAAAAGACACCACATATTGCAGATTTAAAACCAAGCGGACAATACGTAATGGAAGACTTATATCGTATTGGAGGCGTTTCTGCAGTTATGAAGCGCTTGTTTGAAGCAGGGTATCTGCATGGAGATTGTATGACTGTTACGGGTAAAACAATTGCTGAAAACTTAAAAGATGCACCAGATTTAGCAGAAGGTCAAGAAATCATAATGCCATTTGATAAAGCATTCAGTAAAGATGGTCCACTTGTAGTTCTTAAAGGCAACTTGGCACCAAGCGGAGCTGTTGCTAAGGTTTCGGGAGTTTCAGTTACTACACATACAGGACCTGCTCGTGTTTATAATACCGAAAAAGAAGCAACACAAGCAGTTATGGATAACAAAATTAACGATGGCGATGTACTCGTTATTCGTTATGCTGGTCCAAAAGGTGGGCCTGGTATGCCAGAGATGCTTTCAATTTCAGGAATTCTTATTGGTAAAGGGCTAGGAGAGAAAGTAGCCTTGCTAACCGATGGTAGATTCTCTGGAGGAACGCATGGTTTAGTTGTTGGTCATATTGCGCCAGAAGCACAAGTTGGCGGACCGATTGCATTACTTAAAGAAGGCGATATGGTTACGGTTAGTTCTGCTAAACAAGAGATTTCTGTAGATGTTTCTGAGGAAGAATTAGAGAACAGACGTAAAGAATGGGTTGCACCACCACTTCATAAACGTGGCGTTCTTGGAAAATATGCACACAACGTTTCATGTTCATCTATCGGGGCTGTAACGGATAACTTTAACAGATAAGTGAACGGATACCGAGAGTAACTCAATTCGTAATTAGAGTTGAATGAATACTCGGTATCCGTTTTTATTTTGGACAGTTCTACAAAATTGAAGTATATTAGTAAAATAGCGTATTAAAGTATATATAGGAGGTAATTTTTATGGCATTTGTTATAACATCGGCTTGTATACTCGAACAAGCAGCAGATTGTGTTACGGTTTGTCCAGTTGACTGCATCGAGCTCGGTGAGGATCAGTATTTAATAGATCCTGATACTTGTATTGATTGTGGAGCGTGCGTGGCTGCGTGCCCAGTAGAAGCAATTTATCATGAAGAAGATTTATTAACTGAGGACTTACCATTCTTGGAAAAAGCAAAAACATTTTATAATATTGCTTAATAGAAAAGGGATACTCTCATTAAATGAGAGTATCCCTTTTGATTTATTTTAAGATAACAAAAGTTTTGATTTAATTTTTCATCCCGATTGAACGGGGGAATAATTTCCTTAGAAAGCCTATACTTTCCGTACCGCGGTCATTGTTCCACTGGGTGTTCTCTATACCTAAGCAACGTAAACCCTACCTACTTTTACGTCCTTACGACCCTATAGTCGCGCCAGTGTGAATAAGTGTTCTCAAAAACATTACGTAGAATGCCAGAATATCAAGTCTTGCCTGCTACCTTAATTTATCACTTATGTATTATCTCACATCTATATTTCTTTGTCAACTTGTAAAAAAACTGCTGTATACAGATGAATATTTTTTGGTAAGATATAAAGGGGTTGATTGAAGGGGGAAATAAGTAATGGCGTTAAATAAATTTAAAAAGACAGCGATTTATGAATATATTCAAGTTCTAATTGGTTCTGCTCTAGTTGGGCTCGCATTTAATATGTTTTTGCTCCCATCTAAACTTGCCGCTGGAGGAATATCAGGAATTAGTACAATTTTATATGAGCTATTCCAATTCAATCCAGCGTATGTACAATTAGCGATTAACATACCATTGCTTATTTTTGTTGTTCTAATTATTGGTACTGATTTTAGTTTGAAGACTTTAGTAGGGACTACTTTTCTACCGTTTGTTATTTGGCTTACAGCGGATATGAAATTGTCGATCGATAATCCTTTATTAAGTGCAATCTATGGTGGAATTATGCTTGGTGTAGGACTTGGCATTGTTTATCGAGGCAATGGGTCAACGGGTGGTACTGCCATGATCGCTCAAGTCTTGAAGCGATATACGGGGCTTTCAAGTGGTTATTCACAGCTTCTTGTCGATGGGTTAGTTGTTGTTACTTCTGCCTTTGTTTTTAATTTTGAACTTGCACTTTATGCTATGATTTCAATTTACGTAACAAGTAAGGTCATCGACTTTGTACAGCTCCAATCTTCATCTACAAAATTGATACTTATAATAACTGAAAAAGAGGAAGAAATTCAGTCCATTATACGAAATCAATTAAATAGAGGCTCGACAAAGATGACAACACTGGGTGGCTATTCCAATGAAGAAAAAACAATGATATTATGTGTCGTTGAACAATCGGAAGCTGTCTATTTTAAGAAAATTGTACAAGAACAAGAACCAACTTCATTTGTTATTTTTATAAATGCATCAGAAATACTTGGACGTGGATTTTCAAAAGCACAATTTGATAATTAAATTCCAATTATTTATCAACCCATTTCAAAAATGTATGTTTAATTTTTGAATGGGTTATTTTGTTTAAAAAGACAGTTGTACAGATGTGGTGTATAATTTTACTACTAGCACCCATTCGGGAAAAAGAGGAGCAATCGTAATGAAAAGAGAAACAAACAACTCAGTTATATATGCAGTTAAAGAACCGGGAGAATTATTGCCATTCTTATTAGAAAGCATGAAAAATAGCAGTCGAAATTCAGTAAAATCAATATTAACGCGCGGACAAGTTACGATTAACGGAGAAATGATTAAACAACATAATCATCTACTGGAAATCGGAGATAAGGTAGAGATATTGAGCAATCAGGTTGCAGAGAGTATTTCTAAAATAGAAGGGGTAACCATTCTACATGAAGATGACGATATCATTGTAATCAATAAAAATGCTGGGATTTTATCTGTCGCTTCTGAAAGAGAGAAAGAATTTACTGCATATCGTCAAATTACAGAATATGTGAAGAGGTTAAATCCGAAAAATAGAATCTTCGTAGTTCATCGTTTAGACAAAGCTACATCTGGTATTATGTTGTTTGCGAAGAGTGAGAAAGTACAACAAGCTCTTCAAAATACATGGAGTGATACTGTTAAAGAACGCATGTATACAGCACTTGTTGAAGGGAATATCAAGAAAACGGAAGGCACAATATCGTCATGGTTAACTGAAAACAGTTCATTTAAAGTGTATTCAAGTCCAGTTGATAACGGTGGACAACATGCAATAACACACTATAAAAAGATTCAGTCAAACAAGAACTTCTCACTACTAGAAGTTCAGCTTGAAACAGGACGTAAAAACCAAATACGTGTCCACTTAGAAGAAATTGGCCATCCTGTAGCTGGCGATAAGAAGTACGGTTCAACAGGTAATCCGCTCCGTCGACTTGGTCTTCATGCAACGGCCTTGTCTTTAATTCATCCAAAAACTGGGAAGCTGGTACGATATACAGCTGATGTTCCACAAGCATTTTTAATAAAGTCAAAATGAGTAGAAGAACGTAACCGAAATAATGAGAGGTTGATTTAGAATGACATTTCAAAGTTATCAATTAAATAGTGATATTGTACGTGCGCTTGAAGGGCTTGGTTATAATGAGCCGACAGAAGTACAAGCGAAAGTAATACCCGAGGCACTTAAAAAGATCGATTTAGTAGTGAAATCTCAAACGGGTAGTGGGAAGACTGCGGCATTTGGTATACCAATATGTGAAATGGTGGATTGGGAAGAAAATAATCCACAAGCACTTATATTAACACCTACACGCGAATTGGCAGACCAAGTGAAAGAAGATATTACGAATATTGGTCGCTTTAAGCGAATTAAAGCAGCAGCTGTTTATGGAAAACAACCGTTTGCTTATCAAAAGGCCGAACTGAAACAAAAATGTCATGTTGTTGTAGGAACACCAGGCCGTGTGATGGATCATATTGAACGCGGAACGCTGGTTTTAGATGCGATTGAGTACCTAGTTCTTGATGAAGCCGATGAAATGTTGAATATGGGTTTTATCGATCAGGTAGAAGCAATTATTAATAAATTGACGAAAAAGCGTACAACAATGCTATTTTCCGCTACAATTCCAGAAAATATAAAAAAGTTAAGTCAGAAGTATATGAATGACCCAAAGAATATTGAAATTGCATCAAGTACAACTTTAATAGACCAAATCGATCATTCATTGTATGTTGTTGCTGAGCACAAGAAGTTCGAGTTGTTGCGTTCTATAACAATTATTGAAAATCCGGATAGTTGTATATTATTTTGTCGAACGAAAGATCAAGTCGATCAACTTACAGAGCAACTTGAAAATATCCATTATGCGGTCGACAAATTGCATGGTGGAATGATGCAAGAAGATCGTTTTGATGTAATGGATGAATTTAAACGTGGTGAATTCCGTTATTTAGTTGCGACTGATGTTGCTGCAAGAGGAATTGATATTGACAACATAACACATGTAATTAATTACGATATTCCTTTAGAAAACGAAAGTTATGTGCATAGAGTTGGTAGAACTGGACGCGCTGGCAATAAAGGGACAGCAATCACATTTGTCACTCCTAATGAAGATAAGTTTCTAAATGAAATTGAAGAATTTATTGGATTTGAAATTCCAAGACGTACTGCTCCATCACAAAAAGCGGTAGATGAATCAATGGACGCATTCAATGAAAAAATAGAAAAACTTCCAAAACTGAAGAAAAGTAAAAGCGTAAATATTGATAAAGACATATTGAAATTGTACTTTAATGGTGGTAAAAAGAAAAAATTACGTGCCTTTGATTTTGTTGGTACAATTACAAGTATTCCAGGAATAGATGCAGAGGATATTGGTATTATTAAAATTCAAGATACTGTAACCTATATTGATATTTTGAATGGCAAAGGACCGCTTGTCTTAAATGAAATGAAAAATAAAACAGTAAAAGGCAAACAGTTAAAAGTGCATAAAGCAAATAAGTAAAGATCAATCGGTCAATTTGAAAGGTGGCTAGGATAGATGAAAACATTGTTGCTTACAGGTTTCGAACCATTCCTGAAATTCACAATCAATCCTACCATGCAAATTGCTGAAGAATTGCATGGGGAAGTAATCGGTGCGTACAAAATTCATAGCCAAGTTTTATCCGTCGATTTTGAGTCGTCTGGAAAACAACTCTTAAAACATATTGAGAAAATTCAACCAGATGCAGTTGTTTCACTAGGGCTTGCAGGAGGTCGTTATAAAATAACGCCGGAGCGTATTGCGATCAATGTGAAGGACGGAGAGCCTGACAACGAAGGAAATAGACCAGTGGATGAAATCATTCGCGAAAACGGTAAAGATGGTTATATGTCAACACTCCCGGTAAGGATGATGGTGAACCGTCTGCTTGAAATAGGTCTACCTGCTGAGGTTTCAAATTCAGCAGGTACTTACTTATGCAACAATGTCATGTATGAAGCTCTACACTATGCAGCAACACAAAAACCGAGTATGAAATCTGGATTTCTGCATATTCCTGCTTCTCATGAATTGGCCGTTCAAAATGGGCGAATTCCAAGTTGGTCCCATGCGGATTTGAAAAAAGGAGTAACTGCTTGTATTCAAGTGCTTTCGGAAAATGAATAAGAGTAAGATTATAATTTAAATATAATACGTAGAAAAGCCAAGTAAATGATAATTCATTTACTTGGCTTTCTTAGTTGAAATTGAAGTTTAAGTTTTAAATAATTGTCCATTTTCGTTCAACTGCAATTTTTTTAAGTTTAGTATCTGGATTTACTGCAACTGGATTTCCTACGAGTTCCAAAACGGATAAATCAGAAAAACTATCTCCATATGCAAAACTATTATCCCAATCTATTGTTTCCCCTTCTAATGCTGCAAAAATTTTCTTGTTTTTACGATTACCTTGAATATGTAAGATGGGTACTTGACTGTCAATTGTTTGACCTATTATAGGAATGTCAGTGCCGATAATTGTATTGAAAGGCAAGCCTTTTGTAACAGAGTGTAGTAAAGGTGTATATGCACCGGAAACAAGCATAATGTGAATATCCTCATTTGAGTGTTGTTCGAGTTTTGAAAGCACAAGTGGGTTAAAGTCTTTTTTCATTTTTTCAGCTAGTTCCTCAAAATAAATATCGAGTTCCGCAGTAGAAAAATTCTTAAATACTTTTAAATAAAATTGCATGGAACGTTCTTTGAGCATGTTTTCTGGATACACTTTTAATTTGTAACCGATATACAAAGGTAAGATTGCTCTGAAAAACTTCTTATATCGATTAGAGTATAGAGGATGATTTTTTAAGTGTTTCATTAATAGTTGAAAAGTTTCATTGGCGTATAAGGTTCCGTCGAAGTCGAATATTGCAACGCGCATAGCTCTCACCTTTTCCTGTATTTTACATTAGCTTACTATAAACTATACAGTGTTTCCCATACAGAAGCAATGCGAGGATTGGTGTAAAAGGGGAGCATTGGTGAAGAACGTGGAAATGAACTAGATAAAAAATAGACCTACATAAATACGTATGTGTAGGTCTACTTTAAATGTTATTGAATTTTATCGTTTGGAATTGTTGTTTCTGCTGTAGCAAAAGAATTTAGCATTTGTTGCATATCTTGCTGAGCTAGTTGCGGGACTTGGTAATAATGATGTTTGTTTTGATATATAGAAAGTTCGTAAGCCATTTCGATACAGTTGGGGACAGAATCTGCTAGAACGCGTCGTACAACTGGGTTGGCTGTTTCAAGTGCGGACATTGTTTTTGATGTTGCACCCGCTTTTGCAGCCCCAAGTAAAAAACCTGAAATAATTTCATCTGATATTTCTGTTTCAGATTGAATTGGTTTTTTCGGAGGGCTCTGCTTAAGACCGTAAACAAAGTCGTTTCCAGTCTTCATTTGATATTTCCCAGTAGGTTGTGAAGGGTCTCGACCTGTTTTAAATGCCTCAACTGTAATATTGTATTCGTTTAAAGTAAATTGAAATTGTCGGTTCAAAATATCAAGTAATTCTGGATCTTTTACTTTTGTTCTAAATAGAATCGCCTGATTGAGTCCGGCAACTGTTTCAGATAAGGTTTCATGTAAATCAAATAATTCATGAGCTCCATGATTCATTTGCGCCGAAACATCACCAGTTTGCATGTTTTGATGTGTTTGGTTGTTCTGTTGTCCAGGTTTTTGACCAAAGGGATTTTGCGTCATTTTACAACTCCTCCTAATTATCGAGCATTTTCTGCATCGACACTAGTATGGATTAAATCATTAATGATATTCATTTTTATGTTAATCTTTGTTTATATAGTTAAGAATTGCTTGGAAGGATTCCAAATCCGGATTGAATAAAAGGACTGGCAGAAAAGTAAAAGAAAATAATAAAAGAAGATTTGCACCTATAAGTGCACGTGCGATTTTTTTGATTTTCATTGATATACCATCCTCCACAATCATATTTTTTGATAATAAATCATTATCGAATCATCATTGAATGACTACTCCGAATAATTAGATAATACTCCTTTCTTCGCTAAATTAAAAGCTTTTTTTTTAATAAAAGCAATATTTTAATAATAGTATGCGTAAATCCAGGTGAAATTAGTCTGTAAAATACATTTTTAAACGTAGGTTTAGCTATTAACATTCTATGCTTAACAAGTAGAACTTTCTTGTATTCTGTAAAAAAGGAATGGAGTGGTTACTTTGAAAAAGAAAAATGCAGGAAAGAAAATAATAATGATTGTAATCATTATAGTGGTGATTTGTGTAATATCTTTGTGGATGCTAACAGGTAAATGGATAAAGGATGGTATTAAAATAGAAGCCGATGGAACAAATGAGTATGCAATCATACTCGGGGCAAAAGTAAATGGAGATACACCTTCATTGTCTTTAAGGTATCGACTAGATGCAGCTTTGGACTATGGCAATAAATATAGCCATGTACTATTCATTTTATCGGGTGGACAAGGTCCTGATGAAAATACTACGGAAGCAGAGGCAATGAAACGGTTTCTTGTTGCGAATGGGATTGGTGAAGAGCGACTTATTTTAGAGACAAAGTCGACTTCTACTTATGAGAACATCCTATTGTCGAAAGAGTTGTTGCCAGAAAAAATTACGAGCGTAACAATTATTACGAGTGATTATCATATTGCCAGAACGAAATTCATTGCTCGTAAATTGGGTTTGGATACGGATTCAGTAGCCGGAAAAACACCCGGAGTAGTTGAATTAAAGTTAAACACACGAGAACGACTAGCTTTAATTAAGACGTATATTGTAGGGAAATAATTATTTGTTATGTTTGCTGATTCTATTGAAATGTTTGCGTCAAATTCTGATATATGACTAATTGTATGCATATCGGGCTTGTCACAAAAGTAAACTTAGATAAGAATATTTTATCTATGAAAGGCAGCTGATTTTATTGCAAATTCACGTTGTTCAAAGAGGACAAAGTTTGTATGGTATTTCCCAAGCTTATGGGCTTACTTACCAAGAAGTAGCTTTAGCGAATGAAATACCTGATCCATCCCGACTTGTAGTAGGCCAGGCATTAGTAATTCCGATTACCGGAAAGTATCATTTAGTTCGATCTGGTCAATCGCTTTATATCATATCTAAACTGTATAATATGACACCGGAAAATTTAGCAAAGATTAATGGAATAACAACTTCTCAAATATTGCATGTAGGGCAACGTCTTTATATTCCACAAACGGCCAAACCACCGCTTGAAGTATTGCTTTACGTGGAGCCTCGAAATCCGGTCACAGAAACGATGATTGAAGAAGTTAAGGCCCGTGTCCATTCACTAACGTATCTTGCTATGTTTAGCTATCAAGTTAACCGAGATGGATCTCTTACAATGCCACCAAAAAACGACATTCCAACTATTGCTACTTCAGCTGGTGCCGCTAATGCTATGGTAATCACTAATTTAGAAAACTATGCATTTAGCCCAGAATTGGCACATGATTTATTCAGTACCGAGAGTGCCCAGAATAAGTTGTTTGATACTATTATTCAAATAGCAAATGAGGTTGGTTTCAAAGATATTCATTTTGATTTTGAATTTATAAATCCTGAAGACCGGCAATTATATAATGCCTTTCTTAGGAAAGCTCGTGACCGATTTCATCCGGTTGGCTTAACATTATCTACAGCAGTGGCTCCTAAAACAAGTGATGTAACAACGGGGATTTACGGTGCTCATGATTATGCTGTTCTTGGAGAAATAACCGATTTTGTTGCGCTTATGACGTATGAATGGGGATATACTTATAGTGAACCGCAAGCTGTAAGTCCAATTAAGCCTGTTCGCAATGTTGTAGAGTATGCTCTAACTCAGATACCAGCAAATAAGCTTTATTTAGGGCAAAACTTGTATGGATATGATTGGTCCTCACCATTTCCACCTCAAGGAGGAGTGGCGGCTAAGGCGGTTAGCCCACAACAGGCGATTGCCATTGCATTAAAAGAAAATGCTGAAATTGAATACGACTACATTGCACAAGCACCTTTTTTCAAGTACTGGGATGATGAAGGTGTATATCATGAAGTATGGTTTGAAGATGCACGAAGCATTCAAGCAAAATTTGATTTAATAAAAGAATTAAACTTACGCGGAATTATGTATTGGAAACTCGGTTTATCATTTCCACAAAACTGGTTATTATTGAACGATAATTTTACAA
Organism: Sporosarcina siberiensis; assembly: GCF_042681925.1. Lineage (NCBI taxonomy): Bacteria > Bacillati > Bacillota > Bacilli > Caryophanales > Caryophanaceae > Sporosarcina > Sporosarcina siberiensis. The sequence goes on along the minus strand of NZ_JBHUGI010000027.1, from coordinate 30,162 downwards.
TAACGAAAATTACTTAAAACTTGAAAGAATAAAAAAGGTTGAGAGATCTCCCAATGTGTTGTCTGTTATAAACAATTTTATAAACCCAGCAATCTTCACATTAGAGGATGAGCTGGTTTTTTAAATACCTCATAACATAGACTTCCCATAATTGTGCTCATTCAGCAATTCTTATCCTGAGCAGGAAAATAGCTAATCTATGTTAAATGTGATAAATAGTAAGTAGGTTTAATTATAATATTGCACTCTATCCGTAGGAGAATCGTTTATAATTTCATACTATTTTTTGAGATCCCTTTTTGACTAAAAGGATCCTGCTCTTAATTTTTAGGGCAGTGCACATTCCCTAAGTCTGAAAAGGAGTTGGTTTAATGAATAATAATAAATATGGTCAGCATAAAAGTTACAATCAAGTTCTTTTAATTACCGCAGTAATACTCGTTGCATTTAATTTACGAGCCGCAATCACCTCTGTAAGTCCTCTTATTGGTCTACTACGCGAAAGCCTTTCTATTTCAAATTGGAGTATAGGTATATTAACGAGTTTACCGTTAATTGCCTTTGCAGTTATGTCTCCAATTGTCCCCAAGTTAAGCTCCAGGTTTACGAATGAAATTACACTAATTGCTGGGATGTGTATCCTCTCTCTTGGGATTGTCATTAGATCCATCCCGTTTATATCTCTACTTTTTATTGGTACCATTTTAATAGGAATTGGAATTGCGATTTCAAATGTATTGCTACCTGGAATTATTAAAGAGCGTTTTCCAAATCAAGTTCCACTGATGACGAGTATTTACACTACTGCGATGAGTTTATTTGCCGCTATCGCTTCCGGGGTTAGTATACCGCTTGCTATCGGTGCAGGATTAGGATGGGAAATTGCGTTAGGAATCTGGATTATACCAGTTCTGGCGTGTATTGCGATTTGGGTTTATTTCGTTAAATATCGAAAATCTACCGATGAAGTTAAACTGTATTATGTGAAGGCAGATGATATTAGAATGTGGCGCTCGCCGCTCGCTTGGCAAGTAGCGATCTTTTTAGGTTTGCAAGCTTTTTCATATAACGCATTAATCACATGGCTTCCGGAAATATTAATAGATTATGGTGTAACGAGTGAGTCTGCTGGTTGGATGCTCTCATTTAATCAGTTTATAGGTTTGCCTGCGAGTTTAGTAATTCCAATCATTGCTGGCAAGTTTAAATCACAACGAGGTATAATATTAATACTATGTATATCCGCAATTGGTGGGTATATCGGTCTTTTAAGCGGTGAGAGTTACAATGTAATGCTTTGGAGTGTTGGATTGATAGGTGTTGCATATGGTGGATTATTCCCGCTTTCCTTGGCATTCCTGGCTATGCGAACAAAAACCGCAATGCAAGCAGCGAAGTTATCCGGAATGGCACAAGCAATCGGGTATTCGCTGGCCGCTATAGGACCGATTCTGTTGGGGTCACTCGTAGACGTTACGGGTACTTGGACTTATTCCTTATTCATATTGTTATTCGTTACGGTATTAACCGCGATTGTCGGTTTTGGTGCTGGTAGAGATCGAGTCGTCACAAATGACTTTGAAAAGTATGAACGGAAAGTGGAAATTGAAGGGCAAAAAAACAATAGTAAATAATATTGAACTATTCCAGATTAATTAATGGCGTCCGTATTGAGGGAGAAAATATATCAAACGGACGCTAATTCTTTTGTAAGGGATGAGCGAAAGGCCAAATTTTTGAATAAGAAAAATTACAAAGGAGGGGTTCGCATGCTTTTACTTTGGTACGCCTCATTTATTGTCTTTATTGCAACGTTAGGATTCGGTGTCATAAACAAGTCTTGGATCTTATTGCTTGTAAGCGCTATCACTTCTACGCCTATTGCGTTATATTTCATAGGAGCAGTCAACGCTTGGAAGTACGTAGGTTTTACTCCAATCGTTCTGTTAATTCTTACACTATATTTATGGTTTTTAGGAAGAAAAACCGAAGCTTTATAATACCGTCAACTGGTATGCTTCGTGAATTCGAATTGCATTAGATTTGTGCTTTAAACGGACCATTTTAATGAGTAGGGGGGGACGTATATGACAATAACTTATGTAAACTGGGGAGAAGCAAAAGTAAAACTAACTTGGAGACCTGAAAGCAACTATCCACAAAATCATTTAATTACAAGTGTTCATGGATTTTGCTTTCATAAGAATAAGTTGTTATTGGTAAATCTAAATCATAGAGGCTGGGACTTTCCAGGAGGCCATATCGAATTAAATGAAACTCCAGTGGAATGTCTGAGACGTGAAGCCATGGAAGAAGGTTATGTTGAAGGAGAGTGTCATTATCTTGGCTATATTGTAGTAGACCATAATGAAAACCAAAATTGGAACAAAGACAGTCCATATCCAAAAGTTGGCTATCAATTATTTTATCGAATGGATGTTAAGAAATTACATAGTTTTGCAGGAGAGTATGAAGCTGTGGAAAGAATTTTTATAGACCCTAAAGAAATTTCTGATTACTACCGTGACTGGCATGAACTATATCAAGATATACTGAATTACGCATCTATCACAGAATGAATGCTTATTTCGGAAATTCGTGCGATTAATGTATAAGGGCTATGCTATAATCGAGCCATTTTCTGGTATATGGGGATTGTTGAATTTGTAGTAATTTGAACTAATTGTTATTAAATTTAAGGACCATTTTCAAGTATTAAATAAAGGGGGGATTCAAAGTTTCCTACATTAGAGACGGACAGATTAGTATTACGAGAATTAACAAATGAAGATGCAGAAGGTATTTTCGCTTGTTTTTCTAACAACGACGTAACACGTTTTTACGGACAAGAAACATTAAAGAGTATTGAGGAAGCAGAAAAAATTGTAGATTTCTTCTCAAAAAACTATGGTGAAAAAAAAGGCATACGATGGGGCATTGAGAGAAAAGGAACCACTGGCATAATTGGAACATTCGGCTTCAATGTTTGGTCTCCAAAACATAAACGAGCTGAAATTGGTTACGAAATTCATCCAGAACAGTGGAGAAAAGGATATACTTCAGAGGCTGTATCTAAAGTTCTTTCATATGGCTTTGATGTTATGGGTTAACTCGTATAGGTGCCGTTGTATTTATTGATAATGAAGCATCGAATAAATTATTGGAAAAAGCAGGGTTCCAAAAAGAGGGAATTTTAAGAGACTATATGTACCAAGATGGAAAACTATATGATACATATATTTACTCTCTCCTTAAGAAGTAATCTTCTAGAATCGGGTGCACTTCTAGGAGAAGTGTTGCTCCTAAAGTGGGCCATTTAATTCGATAAAGATCAAATTAACGGAGGTAAGAATTATGAATCAAGCTACGCAGACATACTGGAATGAATATTGGAGAAATCAAGAGAAACCACAATCCGTTACTGCATGGCAATTTGGGGTTACACCTGATTACCTTGCCCAGTTAGTAGTGGACGGCATTAAAACTGCAACATGCTCAGGTCACATTTTTTATGAGCTTGAGAATGATCCAATTCCAACAACAGAAGATTACAATATTATTTTAAACAGTGATGATAAACCCGTAGCAATCACTAAGACTGTAGGGGTTACGATAACTCCAATGAATAAGGTCAGTGAAGAGTTTGCTATTGCGGAAGGGGAAGGAAATCTGACGTACCGATACTGGTGGGATGCACATGAGAAGTTTTTTAGAAAAGAACTAAATTCGATTGAACGTGAATTTTCGAAGGATATGCTTCTTGTTTGTGAACGCTTTGAAGTGGTGCATGTAAAAGATGAACAGCCGGTCAAGACTTAAGTAATGGGGTGCAATCCCAGCATAAACGATTGCTAGCAGATCCCGCGAATAGGCCAGATTCGTTAATAGTTACCTCTTTTTTTAAGAGAGAAATGGAACAGCTATCTACTGAGTTGATTGATTATTCAAACGCTTGATATTCTAGTGAAACCTAGAATACCAACTATCCTTAGTAAACTAAGAAGAGGTGATTTAAAATGAAATTTAAACTTTTGGGTATTACAGCACTTGTATTACTGACATTTTTAATGATTTATGATTTTTTCCCTAAGTTCATCTCTTATATTTATATACCAAAATCAATGCTTCTGGGACTCATATTACTGACTTTTCTTATAGGTATCTTTATGAGCCATTTCGACAAAGGCGACTCCTCAAAGGTTACTCTTATATGGCAAGTTGTGTCTCTTGCGTATTTGTTTGCATTAATCATGATTTTTACTTTAGTAGGTGGTGTTTCACAAGTAGGTTTATCTTTAACAGATCCTTTCTTATGGATTGTATTCTTTATTAGTATTTTCGACATTGTAAAAGGATATAAGAAAATGAAAGTTAGTCAGCTTAACTCTGATATCTAGAAAACAATTACTAATATAAAAATGAACGAATGCAGATGTGAAATATGAGCTGTTTCTGAAACGGATCATTTAACTAATGAAACTAGCTTCTGGGGAGTGATATTAATGGAAACTCAAAAACTAAATGTTTTTCTCAACGAGCTAGAGGAAAGAAAAATCTATTATAAACTGAATAAAGTCAGGAGCGAGGCAATTATGGTCGAAATTGCGCTTCCAGGTCAGCGTTGGGAGGTAGAGTTTATGGACGACGGTTCAATAGAGATTGAAAAATTTATTAGTGATGGTGGCGTCTTATATGATGAAAAAGAATTAAAGAATCTTTTTGACGAATTTAGTGATTAATAAAGCTAATAACTTCGTCACAATAAGGTGTAAAGACAGTATAAGGGCTACCCTTCAAACGACGCGATTGTTTAATAAGTGATTGCTGACATATTTTTAAATCGGGCCACATTGTTGGCAAATAAAGTTATGAATACATAAGGGGAGATGTAAATGATTATTGGATTGCATCACGCGCAGATCACTATTCCAAAAGGTGCGGAAGTGGATGGTAAAGATTTTTATTGTGATTTTTTGGGGTTGGAAGAAGTAGAAAAGCCAGATGCACTTAAAGCTCGTGGGGGATTTTGGTTAAAAGTTGGAGATAGAGCCGTTCATGTAGGTACTGAGGACGGTTTTAACCGATTAACAACAAAAGCACATTTAGCTTATTTGGTAAAGGATATCACATATTGGAAAAATGTATTAGAGCAAAAGGGCATTCAAATAATTGAAGGAGTTCCGATTCCAGGTTTTGACCGATTTGAGTTTAGAGACCCCTTTGGGAACAGAGTGGAAATGATTCAAGAATTATAAGATTAAGATTCAGAAAGTCGAGAAGGTAAAAGTGGTTTTTAAAAATAATCAGGTCATTTTGTTAAAGGAAAAAAGTATGGGGGAAACTTGCATGATACATGTAAATGTTAGAGCAATCATTGAAAGAGATGGGACAAATGGAACTGAAATCATTATACAAAAAAGGGTTAAATCGAATGAAAACAAAACACCTTATGAGCTACCAGGAGGAAGGTTAGAGAAATTCGAGTCCTTTGTAGAAGGACTTAAAAGGGAAGTGAACGAAGAAACAGGACTGCATATAACAAAGGTATTTGGGGAAGAAACTAGAATTGAAACCAATGATGTGGACTCAAATGTTGAAGCTATGAAGCCTTTTGCTGTTTATCAAACGACAAACGGTCCAGTAGATTCATTAGGTATTTATTTTCGATGTCAAGCCTCTGGTAATTTAGTTAAAGAAGGTGACGGTACTGAAGATATAAAGTGGGTTTCAGTAGATGAGCTACACCATTTACTAGAGAAGGATTTAATAGACTTTAGTTGGGTGGACAAGTCTGGAATAATGTATTATCTGAAATGGTATTATGCAGAAAAACAACAAATTGATTAGTATACTGCCTAATTTATAATATTGGAGTGATCATATTGAAAAACGTTTATATTGTGAGGCATTGTGATGCAGAAGGACAATCCACCAATGCAAAACTTACGGAACAAGGTTTTAAACAAGCAATAGACTTATCTGGTTTCTTTTCTGAAATTGAAGTCGATCGCATTATTTCAAGTCCGTATGAAAGGGCTATTCAATCTATCCAACCTCTTGCAAAGCAATTGAATATCGAGATTGAGATTGATGGAAAATTAACAGAACGCGTGCTGAGCACTAAAGATATTTCAGACTGGAAGGACAAGCTAAGAACATCATTTGAGGATGATGAACTGAAATTTGAAGGAGGAGAGTCCAGTAAAGAAGCAAGGGAACGAATAGTGGATGTTGTAGAACAAATTTTCAACGATGTATCTGAAAATACAATTATAGTTACACACGGGAATCTGATGTCATTACTTCTAAATAATTATAATAAAAATTTTGGTTTTGAGGGTTGGCAAAATCTTACTAATCCAGATGTGTATGTTTTAAGAAAGATAGATAATAAAGTAACTTATGAACGATTATGGTATTGAGCTCGGATTTTATGTAATAGTGGCGGTTCTAGATGAAACACTGTGCCCAAAATGGGACGAGTTTTTGTCGAAAAGTATATTGAAGAATGTGAAGTTTGTGAGGTCGTCCAACCGCTAAGACATCTATCTTAAAGTGACGACCTAAGAAAGAGTAAAGTCCGTTTTTCTGTTATACTATTTATACATCAATTTATAGAATAAAAGAAAAGAGGCTTCAATCATTGATAAAAACAATTATATTCGACTTAGACGACACATTATTATGGGATAAAAAAAGTGTCGAAACTGCTTTTAAAAGAACTTGTGAAAAGGCTGCAGTAACGTACAAAGGACTGAATCCGAAAGTGTTAGAGGATGCTGTGAGGAACGAAGCAAGAGATCTTTACGCGACATACGATACATATGAGTACACGCAAATGATTGGCATAAATCCCTTTGAAGGTTTATGGGGAACATTTGATGATTTAGGTAGTGATTTTCAAAAAATGAAAAAGATTGTACCAGCATATCAACAAGAAGCATGGACAAAAGGATTGCTTCGTATCGGAATTGATGACGCAAAATTAGGATTGGAGCTCGCTCAAACATTTCCGCTAGAAAGAAAAAAAAGTCCATTTGTTTATGAAGAAACGTTTAAAGTTCTAGATGCATTAAAAGGTAAATACCAACTCATTTTGTTGACGAATGGTTCTCCTAGTCTTCAACAAATAAAATTAGATATCACACCAGAAATCGCACCATATTTTGACCATATCATCGTTTCTGGAGCTTTTGGAAAAGGGAAGCCTGATCCATCTATTTTTCATCATGTACTTGAACGAAGCAATACATCGGCTGAAGAAGCCTTAATGGTAGGGGATAACTTAATGACAGATATATTAGGAGCATCCCGAGTAGGTATGAAATCCGTTTGGATAAACCGTGAAAACAAAGAACCTATGGAAGACGTACAACCAACATATGAAATAAAGAATTTAGAAGAACTTTTCACGATTATAAAATAAGAAGTTGTACAATTTAAGACGTTGGTAAAATTTTTATTTAATATATACTGAACTAAATAGTTCTGTTGCAACTCGCTAATTTCCGTTAGAGGTACTCAGACTTTTAAAACCATATTTTTTTAGACTTTAGGGTAAAATCATTCACTAAAGCAATGTAATCCCATTTTTGTATAATTCCTATATATTCCTTGTTTTTCAATGTACATTCTTAGTTGCTTGGAGTGCAAGGCAGTCTAAAACCACGACGTCCTGTCGTAACGACTGCATGACCCACTTCGTGTGGGCCCGCGGCTAAAGATGACTCGGGGAGGATTTAGGAAGAATGAATTTCAATTCTTCCCGAGGACAGGTGAAACAACCAACGGTAGTGTAGCGAGAGCCGTCACGAAGAACGGCTTTTGCGAGTAAAAGCGAAGCGTTATGAGCACATCTTTGCTCTTCGGTTGGTCCACCGCCCGCCCTCCCGAACGCGTCCGCCTGGAACGGAAAGCAACGTGGGACTTGGAAACCCATATAAAAATACTGTCCAAAAAGTCAGTTTTCACCGACTTTCTGGACAGACCTGCAGCAAAAAAAACGGTTATTGCAGGTTAGAATTCTTCATCAACGTCATTAGTCAAAGAACCAAAAAAAAGAGGCCATTTAGGCCTCTTTTTTTTACTTGAAATTATAAGTCAATCGCAATTGCTTCATAAATATCATCAAGTTCTACTAAATCTTTCACATCATAATTATCAACATATTTATCAATCGTTAGCATCATAATAGCTTCTCCGCCAATGATTGTTCTACCAACTTGCATTGCTGCAATATTAATATTTTCTTTTGCTAAAAGTGTACCGACGCGGCCAATTGCACCAGGTTGGTCTTTATGTTTAATGTAAAGTAAATGTCCTTCTGGAACAACGTCAACTGGGTAATCATCTACTTTTACAATACGTGCGCCCATGCCATTTAATAAGGTTCCGGCAACACGTCGTACTCCATTTGTAGTCTTTACCTCAACCGTTAATAAGTTCAAGAAACCTTTGGTAGTTGAAGATTTATTTTCAACTACTTTTATTCCAATGCGATCTGCTAAGAATTTTGCATTCACATCGTTTACGTGATCACCAAGATTGCGTTTGAGTAGTCCTTTCAACGTGTTACGTGTTAATGGACGTACATCATTGGTTGCAACTTCTCCAGAATAAAAGATGTTGACTTCCTCTATAACGCCATCCGACAAACTAGACAAGAACGCACCAAGCTTTTCAGATAAATCGAAGAATGGAGCAATCTTAAGCATTACTTCTTTTGATACCGAATGTAAATTTACAGGGTTTTGAACAAGTCCTCCATTAAGAAAACTCACAACGTCAATACTAACATCAACTGCAACACTTTCTTGTGCCTCAAATGTACTTGCGCCTAAATGTGGTGTTGCAATGACTTCGGGAAGTGTTAGTAATTTATGATCTAAAAAGGGCTCTTGTTCAAAAACATCAAGTGCTGCGCCGGCGACTTTTTTAGAGACGATTGCATCGTATAAAGCATCCTCATCAATAATTCCACCACGAGCACAGTTAATAATTTGAACGCCGTCTTTCATTATTTCAAAAGCTTCTTTATTAATCAAATGACGTGTTTCTTTCAATAAAGGCGTATGTACTGTAATAAAATCCGCTGCTTTTAGTACATCTTCTACAGAGCCGAAATCAATTCCCAGTTTTCGCGCTTTTTCTTCAGTCAGGAACGGATCATAAGCAATGACATTCATTCGTTGTCCTTTTGCCCGTGCCGCAACTTCCGCACCGATACGACCAAGTCCAACAACACCTAATGTTTTATTTTTCAATTCGACACCAATAAATGCTTTACGGTCCCATTGTTGGTTTTTTAGTGAATTGAAAGCCTGAGGTATTTTACGTGCCATTGACATTAACATAGCCATCGTGTGTTCGGCAGCAGAATTAGTATTTCCATCAGGAGCATTTACTACGATGATTCCTCTTTCAGTAGCCGCATCCAAATCAATATTATCGACACCAACACCAGCGCGTCCAATAATTTTTAAGTTTGTTCCTTTTTCAATAATTTCACGTGTGACTTGTGTTTGACTGCGGACTAGAAGCGCGTCATAGTCACCGATTTTCATTGCTAATTCTTCTGGTGTACTGTTTGTGTCAATGACAATATTCATACCTTCAGCCTGTCTTAACGGGTAAATACCTTCTTCACTAAGCGGGTCGCTAATTAATATATTAAAGGTCATTTAAACGATCACTCCTTGTTCTAAATAGATTTTTTGAGCAGCTGCCGTTCCTTTTCCAAGTTCCGTTTTTCTTCCAACAAGATTTAAGCCGATTTCGATCGCGCTAATTGTTTGGAGGACGTCAGCGGGAGAACAATATCCCATATGTCCTATGCGGAATATCTTTCCACTCAAATGTTGCTGGCCACCAGCAACTGTAAGTCCGAATTGCTTTTTGAGTACTTTACGGAAATCTTCAGAGTTAAAATCATTCGGTTGTACAGCAGTTACTGTTGGAGACGCAAATTCATCACTTGTAAGAAGTGGAATATCAAGTGCCTTAAATGCTGCACGAGTCATATTCATCATTAATTGATGTCTCTTGTAAACTAGATCCAAACCTTCTTTTTCCATTAAGTTTAGAACTTGTTCAAGACCAAATATAAGGGACAAGGCAGGTGTGAAAGGCGTTGTGTCTTTTAAAATATTGTCTTTGTACTTAACTAAATCAAAGTAAAATCGTGGTCTACTATTTGTCTTAATTTTATTCCATGCTTTTTCACTTACAGCAATGAAGGCAAGACCCGCTGGGAGCATGAAAGCTTTTTGTGATCCAGTAACCATTACATCAATGCCCCAGTCGTCCATTTTCGTTTCTACTCCACCCACACAAGAGACGCCATCTACTACAAAAAGTGCTTCAGACGCTTCATGTACAGCCTCGGAAATCTCTTTTATTGGATTTAAAATACCTGTTGAAGTTTCACAATAAGTCGAAAAGACGGTTTTTATTTCTGGATGATCTTTTAAATACTTTTTAACGTCTTGTGGATTAATTGCTTGTCCCCACTCCACATCAATTTGGTGTGTTTTAATTGAGTACGCATCGCAAATTTTTGCAAAACGTTCGCCGAAAGCACCCGAAATTAAAATTAATACTTCTTCATTAGGTTGAACGATATTTACAACTGCGGCTTCTAAACCTGAAGTACCACTACCAGTTAAAATAAGTACATCTTGTGACGTTCCTAAAACTTTTTTCAGTTTTGATGAAATTGTTTGTAGCATTGCAGACGTTTCTTGTCCACGGTGGCCAATCATCGGTTGACTCATTGCTCTTTGAACGCTTGGCGGAATTGGACTAGGCCCTGGAATTCTAAGTATTTGCTGGTCTTGTAACATATTTCATTCTCCTCCCAATTTTGAAAAATAAAAAAAAGCATTCCTCCCCTTACAAAATGTAAGGGGCGAAAAGCTGAAATACTCACGCGGTACCACCCTTTTTTGCTCATAAAAATAGAATGAGCCTGGTTCTCATGCGTAACGTGCATGTTTCGAATAGGTGTACTAAAAGGGTTCGACCTATCTATTCCAGAGTGCTACTCTACGCTAGAAAACACTGATTCACACCAACCATCAGTTCTCTAAAGAATTCTTAATCGCAAAGTGTATCTCCTTCAAAATATTTAGAACTAATATAGAATTAGAATTTATCATACCAAATTATTTACGAAAGTCAAAGGCCTTATATAAATTAATTGTGAACATTATGTTCGGAAATTTGATGTTATATGAAAATAATTTTTGATATTGAGTTGTTAATATTCAGTATTTCGTATAAAATACATAGAATCAAATAAATTAGAAAATAAGTAAAGAGTACAGTCTTCAACTTGTTGTTGATCTATTGTTCTTTTGCTGACTATGAATGTATGTATATATATGTGAATGAAGGAAGGGACTGGACCTATTATGAAAAATATAAACGATACTACTCGTGATTCAAAGAAACTAGCAAATGATTATGTTCATGAAGTATATGAGTTGTTAAAAAGAAGAAATTCTGACGAAAAAGAATTTTTACAAGCTACAAGAGAAATTTTTGATTCATTGAGACCGGTCTTTGCACAACATCCTGAATATATTTCAAACGGTGTATTGGAGCGTTTGACAGAACCAGACCGAATCATTACATTTCGTGTTGCTTGGGAAGATGATCAAGGTAAAGTACATGTAAATAGAGGATACCGTGTTCAGTTTAATAGTGATTTAGGGCCGTATAAGGGGGGGATTCGTTTTCATCCTTCCGTCAATACAAGCATAATGAAGTTTCTTGCATTTGAACAAATTTTTAAAAATGCATTAACAGGACAGCCGATTGGCGCGGGTAAAGGGGGTTCGGACTTCGATCCTAAAGGGAAGTCCGAACGAGAAGTTATGCGCTTTGTTCAAAGCTTTATTACTGAATTAAGTAAATATATAGGACCAGATATGGATGTACCTGCTGGTGATATTGGCGTTGGTAAACGGGAAATCGGCTATATGTTTGGTCAATATAATCGTTTAAAAGGCGGCTATGAGGCGGGTGTTTTCACTGGGAAAGACCCTGAACACGGGGGAAGTCTTGGAAGAAAAGAAGCAACGGGTTATGGCACGGTATATTTTGTAGAAGAAATGTTGAAAGATAAAGGTCTAAGCTTTTCGGGAAGTACCGTCGTTGTATCGGGTTCAGGAAATGTCTCGACGTATGCAATTGATAAGGCAATTCAACTTGGCGCAAAAGTAATTGCATGCAGTGATTCTAGTGGATATATTTACGATGAAAAAGGAATCGATTTGAAGACAATCAAATACTTAAAAGAAGAAAACAATTTCCGCATAAGAGATTACGTTAAAGTACACCCACATGCAGAGTTCAATGATGATTGCACAAAAATATGGACAATTCCATGCGATATTGCCCTGCCATGTGCAACTCAAAACGAGATAGATGAAAAGTCAGCAAGAATTCTAGTTCAGAATTCTGTTAAGGCGATTGGTGAAGGTGCCAACATGCCTTGCACAATGGAAGCAATCAATCGATTCGTTGCTAATGATGTTTTGTTCGCACCGGCAAAAGCTGCAAATGCTGGCGGTGTAGCGGTTTCTGCTATGGAAATGTCACAGAATAGTATGAGACTGAGCTGGACAACTGAAGAGGTGGATGAGAAGTTGCTTCAAATTATGAAGGATATTTATAGTAGTTGTTTGTACGCTGCCGATACGTACGGAAAACCCGGAAACTTAATTGTAGGTGCAAATGTTGCAGGTTTCTTAAAAGTTGCGGATGCGATGGTTGCTCACGGTATCCGATAAGAGATTGATATAAGAATTTTTGATAAAGGTAGGGCTTTGCTAAGCATATTAGCAAAGCCTTTTTATATTTTTTTTGTATTCGAATAAAAAAGGTTGTGATTTTTTTCATATGTGTTATTATAAAAATACTATAAGGTGCATAAAGATGCATCAGCGTTTGGAAGGGGATTTTATTAATGACAAAGAAAAAAGTGGTTTTAGCATATTCAGGCGGTTTAGATACATCAGTGGCAGTACAGTGGCTTACAGATCAGGGCTATGCAGTTATTGCATGTTGCTTAGATGTTGGTGAAGGAAAAAATTTAAAAGAGATTCAAGAAAAAGCGATTAAAGTTGGGGCTGTCAACAGCTATGTAATTGATGCTAAAGAAGAATTTGCAAATGAGTACGCATTATTAGCTTTACAGGCACATGCATATTATGAGGATAAATATCCACTAGTTTCTGCGCTTTCTCGTCCTTTAATTTCAAAGAAACTCGTAGAAGTTGCTGAAAAAGAAGGAGCAACGGCTGTTGCACATGGTTGTACAGGTAAAGGAAATGACCAAGTACGCTTTGAAGTGGCCATTAAAGCTTTAAATCCTTCGCTTGAAGTGATTGCACCAGTACGTGAATGGGCGTGGTCTCGTGAAGAGGAGATTGAATATGCAAAAGAGAAAAACATACCAATTCCCATCAATCTTGATAGCCCGTACTCAATTGACCAAAACTTATGGGGACGAAGCAATGAGTGTGGAATATTAGAAGATCCATGGGCAACACCACCAGAAGGTGCTTATGGATTAACCGCTGCACTTGAAGATACTCCCAATACACCTGAAATTATTGAAATTGACTTCGAAAAGGGTGTGCCAGTAAGTATAAATGGTGAAAAGTATAAACTAAGCGACCTAATTATACATTTAAATGACATTGCTGGTAAGCATGGTATCGGTAGAATCGATCATGTTGAAAATCGTTTGGTTGGTATCAAATCACGTGAAGTTTATGAATGTCCAGGTGCAATTACTCTTTTAAAAGCTCATAAAGAATTGGAAGATATCACTCTTATAAAGGACATCGCACATTTCAAGCCTGTTGTTGCTAAAAAGCTAACAGAACTTATTTATGAAGGATTATGGTTCTCTCCACTTCGTAATGCGTTAGAAGCATTTTTGAAAGATACACAGCAGTATGTGAATGGGACTGTTCGTGTAAAACTATTCAAAGGTCATGCGATTGTCGAGGGAAGAAAGTCACCAAACTCTCTTTATAACGAGAAACTAGCCACTTATACTGCTGAAGATGCATTCGACCAGTCTGCAGCTGTTGGATTCATTAAACTTTGGGGGTTACCCACGGAAGTTCACAGTATGATTCATAGAAAAGAAAGTGTGAAAAAATAAATTAAAAAACACCTCTATTCCAATCATTAGCGACTGGGATAGAGGTGTTTTTTAAATCAAACTTTTAATTGAATGGAATGTCGGTTGTTGTTTATCGAATGTTGCGATATGTTTAAAGCCTATAGACTGTAGTAATTGAAGGGACTCTTTAAACTCAAATGCCAACTCAGATACTCTATGTGCATCAGAGCCAAGTGTAATAATCTCTCCACCACATTGTTTGTATAGTTTTAGAATGTCATCACTTGGAAGATTGTTTGGCATACCGTACCGGACACCGGATGTATTCAATTCAATTCCTTTACCTTCTGGGATAATTACATTGAAAATTTCTTTGAGAATATCATGGAAGTTATTATCGCAATGTTCTAAAAGGGAATATCTTTTTACTAAGTCTACATGGCCCAGTATGGAATATTGTTTAAAGTTTTTCACACAGTATAGAAGTTCTTCATAATAGACTTGAAAGGCTTGCTCAATGGTTTTGTTTTTGAATAAATCCCCAGAATGCAAACCTTTCTTTTCTGTTGTATGCATTGAACAAATTACAAAATCAAATTCATTTGCATCCATTAATGCATCATACTTATGTAGTATATGAGGTTGAACACCGAGCTCAATGCCTTTTTTTATACGAATTCTTCCGCCGTATTTAGCTTGTAATTCATTGATCTTTTGTTCATATAGATTTAAATCAAAATCGAAAACTATGGTTTTATCGGGATATTCGTAATCGATATGTTCTGTAAAACAAATTTCTGTTAGCCCTTTTTCAATTGCACCCAAAACCATACTTTCCATTGAAACGGAACAATCGGCTGAAAAGTCACTATGCATATGGTAATCGAACATAATCATTTGCCTCCTTATGTTGACATTTCTCGTATACACCTTTATAGTACTAAATAACTTCACTACGGTAAAGCATTAAAGTTTATTGATGAAAGGCGGAATTTAACAAGTGTCAACTAATTATAGAATGAATGATGAAAATGTGAAAGCTTTTGAAAAACACGATCGAATTATAAAAACAATTAATAAGCGGTTTTTAACATATGGGTACAAAAGAATTAAAACATCAACGTTTGAACAATACGATTTATACTCTAAAGTAAATGGTGCTATTAATCAAAATGAAATGATTAAAGTAATCGACTATACAGGACAAGTTTTAGTTCTTCGACCTGATGTAACAATACCAATTACACGGAAATTAGCCGAAGATTTTTCAGAACTGCCAAATGAACTTCGTTACTTTTACGTACAAGATGTCTTTCGTCAATCCTTTGACAAAATAAAAGGGATTGAAAGCACACAAGCAGGCGTTGAATATTTTTGTAAGAGTTCACCTGAAGCAGATGCAGAAGTAATTGCATTAGCTTGTGACACATTAAAAGATTTAGGATTTATTGATATTAAAATCGAAATAGGTCATGCAGGTTTTTTTAAAGAGCTTGTTGAGCAAATACATTTAACAGATAATCAGTTGAATCAACTTAAAAATAGAATTCAAGCAAAAAGTGTTGTAGATATTGAGTCCTTCTTAAGTGGCTTGAATATTGATGAAAAGTTAAAAGATGCAATTTCTATGATACCTTTTCTTTACGGTAATTCTATTGAAGTTAGTGAAAGAGCAAAAAAGATTTCATTCACGGAAAAAATGAATGAAAAACTGGACTATTTACTAAAGGTTTATGAACTACTTATCGCTTACGGTTTGGAAGATAATATTGTTATGGATTTAGGACTCATTAACCATATGGGCTATTATTCTGATTTAATGTTCCAAGGATTTGTGGAAAAGTACGGTAAACCGGTATTAATGGGTGGAAGATACGACGAGTTGGGAAATGAGTTTGATGCAACTCTTCCAGCAATCGGATTTGCTTGTGAAGTGGATTCACTTGTTGAAGCTTCGGAGAATCAAATTAGAAAACCGAGCGTGCTTGAGGATGTAGAAGTGTATTATGAATCCACTTGTTTTGGTAGAGCATTAACGCTTGTGAAGGATCTTAGAGAACGAAACTATAGCGTTCTTTCATATCCAATGGATAAAAAACAACTATGCAGCGTTTGGATTCAAGTTACTAATGAACAATTTGTTTTCCACAATAATGGAATTGAAACGTCATTTACACATATCACCGAATTGCTGAAGTTGCTGAGTGATTTCGAAGGAGAGAAATAAATAAATGAGTTATTTAACATTAGCAATTGGATCTGGGCGAACTGCAAATAAGGCAATGAAGCTCCTTTCCAAAGCAGGAATTGAATTCCCAGATTTTCACAACAATAGTCGAAAACTTGTAATTTTTGATGAGAAGAAAAGGTTGAAACTTATTTTTGTGAAAGCCGTAGACTTACCTACATACGTGGAAAAAGGTGCAGCAGATGTTGGCATTATTGGTAAAGATACGATAATGGAAGAACGTCCTGATGTCTATGAATTACTCGATTTAGATGTTAGTAAGTGTAAAGTCGTAGTAGCCGGTTTTGCAGATAGAGAATATGAAACTGCAAAATCTTTGACGGTAGCTTCCAAATATCCTGAAATTACGAAAGCTTTTTTTGAAGAAAAAGGGATTCGTATTGAAACGATTAAATTAAATGGTTCAATTGAACTTGCACCTTTAATTGGTATGTCTGACGTAATCGTTGACATTGTAGAAACAGGAACAACTTTGAAACAAAACGGCTTAATTATATTGGATGAAATTGCAGATGTAAGTGCCAGATTAATAGTAAACAAAGCAAGTTATGCAACAAAAACAAATCAAATCCAACAATTTATTAATGAAATTAAAGAAGTATTGGAGTGATTCGTATGAGATTATTAACAGCTCAACAATTTAATGCGGAAAGCCAGCAATATATAGATCACAACGATGAAAACATTGATCGTGCAGTTCTCGAAATTATACGTGATGTTCGTGAAAATGGAGACGCGGCACTATTAAAATATACGAAGCAGTTTGATAAAGTTGAGTTGGAAAGTTTACTTGTATCTAAGGAAGAGTTCTTAGAAGCAAAAGCACAAGTTTCGCTTGAGTTTGTTGTTGCGATACAGAAAGCTAAAAAAAATATACAGGAATTTCATGAAGTCCAAAAGGAACACTCGTGGTTTGTAAACGGAGAGAACGGCATTTTATTGGGACAGAAAGTAACGGCTTTAAACAGTGTCGGAATTTATGTGCCGGGTGGAAAGGCATCTTATCCTTCAACCGTCTTAATGAATGCAATACCAGCAAAAATAGCCGGTGTTAAAAACATTGCCATTACAACACCCCCACAATCCAACGGAAAAGTAAGCCCATATGTCCTTGTAGCAGCAATGGAAGCTGGCGTGGACGTTGTATACAAAGTTGGGGGAGCTCAAGCGATAGCGGCTCTTGCATATGGTACGGGGTCTGTTCGAAAAGTCGTGAAAATTGTAGGACCTGGGAATGCTTATGTGGCACGAGCAAAAAAATGGGTTTTTGGCGATGTAGCAATCGACATGATTGCAGGTCCAAGTGAAATTTGTGTTGTAGCAGATGATACGGCAATTCCACGTTTCGTAGCTGCAGACTTATTGTCACAAGCAGAACATGATGAGCGTGCAACAGCGATTTGCATTACAACGAGTTCAGCATTTGCTGAGCAACTACAAGAAGAAGTAGAAAAACAAATGCAGACTTCAGAGAGAAAAGAAATAATTGAGCAATCCATAACGGATAACGGGAAAATTGTTTTAGTAGGGTCCATGGATGAAGCTTTTGAGATTGTAAACAACTTGGCACCTGAACACTTGCAGTTAATGATAGAAAACCCATTGGAACAAATGCATCGTATTGAGAACGCTGGTGCAATCTTTTTAGGGAATTATTCACCTGAGGCGTTAGGAGATTATATTGCAGGCCCTAATCATACGCTTCCAACGAGTGGCACAGCTGCATTTTCATCACCACTTGGTGTATATGACTTTCAAAAAAAGTCCAGTATTATTCAGTATTCGAAAGAAGCACTACAAGACGTGACGGAAGATATTATTACACTCGCAAATGCTGAAGGTCTACAAGCACATGCCAATTCGATTCAAATAAGAAAGGTGGATGACTAACGATGCGTAGGAAACAAATTTCAAGAACGACTGCAGAAACGGCAATAGAAATGGATTTTTCAATTGACGGAACGGGTGAAACAAATATTCAAACAGGTGTTGGTTTTTTTGATCATATGTTGACGTTATTTACGAAGCATGGCTTATTCGATTTAACAGTGAAGTGTGATGGGGACGTAGAAGTGGATCAGCATCACTCTGTTGAAGATATTGGCATCGTTTTAGGACAAGCTTTCTATGAGAGTATTGGAACTAAAGAGGGAATCGACCGTTATGCAACAATTTCAATCCCAATGGATGAAGCATTATCAACTGTCTCGATTGATATTAGTGGAAGACCATTTTTCGTATACAATGTTGAAGGACTAAAAGATAAAGTTGGAGAATTTGATACTGAACTTGTTGAAGAATTTTTTCAAGCTTTTGTCAGCCATGCAAAAGTAACTTTGCATATCAATTTACAATACGGGAAGAACAGTCATCATATAATCGAATCTATTTTTAAAGCGTTTGGTCGTTCATTAAATGCAGCAAGTACAATAAATCCAAATATAAAAGGGATTCCGTCTACTAAAGGGATGCTCTAAAAAGGGGTAGTTTAGATCATGATTCTATTTCCAGCGATTGATATTCGAAACGGTAAGTGTGTACGCCTCATTCAAGGTGATTACGATAAGGAAATAATTTACGGAGATTCACCAACTGAAATGGCTTTAGAATGGGAACGCCAAGGAGCGGAGTATCTTCATTTAATCGATTTAGATGGTGCTAAGTCCGGAAATTCGTCAAATCGACTGGCGATTCAAGCGGTAGCGAGGGGCGTTTCAATCCCTGTCCAAGTGGGTGGCGGCATTCGTTCAATGGAAATCATTGAGGATCATATTGAAAATGGTGTAAGTCGTGTCATTATTGGGACAGCGGCAATCAGTGATAAAACATTCCTTAAAGAAGCAGTCAAGAAATATGGTGATAAAATTGCGGTTTCGATAGATGCTCGTAATGGTTTTGTTGCAACTGATGGTTGGACAGAAACAAGTGATATACAAGCAATTGATCTTTTGAAGGAGTTAGAAAATCTCGGTGTGAAAACAGTGATTTATACAGACATCTTTAAAGATGGAATGATGCAAGGACCGAATTTTGTGGAATTGAAAGCGATTGATGAAGCTACGTCAATTGATGTAATTGCATCTGGTGGCGTATCTACAACAGAAAATATTGAAAAGTTAAGAGCAATGAACTTATACGGCGCAATTATTGGAAAAGCACTGTACGATGGTAATTTATCCTTAGAAAAGCTAATGGAGGCTAAAAATAGTGGGAAAAACTAACCGAATCATACCTTGCATGGACATCGACAAAGGAAAAGTTGTAAAGGGTCAAAAGTTTCTGAACGTCAAAGAAGTAGCGGATCCATTCGAGTTGGCCAAAAAGTATGTCAAAGATGGCGCGGATGAACTTGTTTTTTATGATATTACAGCGACAACAGAAAACAGGGGGCTCATGTTCGATTTAATCGAAAAAATTGCAAAAGAAGTTCCGATTCCTTTCACTGTTGGCGGTGGAATACGGACACTTGACGATATTCAAAATTTACTAGACATTGGTGCAGATAAAGTATCGATTAATAGTATCGCGATTAAGGATCCCTCATTTATTCAAAGTGCAGCCGAAAAGTTTGGTTCAGAACGAATCATTTTATCAATGGATGTACAAAAAGTCGGGGAATCAAAATGGTCCATTTTTGTTAAAGGCGGAACTGTTGACACAGGCATGGATGCAATCGAGTGGGCTGTACGTGGCGAACAACTCGGTGCTGGTGAACTTGTAGTCAACAGTATTGACGGAGACGGAGAGAAGGACGGCTATGACCTTGAGCTGACGCGTACGATTGCGGAAGCTGTGCGTATTCCTATTATTGCAAGTGGCGGTGCAGGAACCATGGAACATTTCCAAGCCGTTTTAACAGAAGGAAAAGCCAGTTCTGCATTAGCGGCATCAGTATTCCATTTTGAAGAAATTAACATTGCCGAACTAAAATCATTTTTGAATAAAGAAAATAACAAATAAGGAATGATACTGATGAATTTGCAAATAGAAAATGTACTGTTTGATGAAAAAGGACTTGTTCCAGCGATTGTACAAGACGACAAAACCGGAAAAGTTCTAATGCTTGCATACATGAATAAAGAATCTTTACTCAAGACGATTGAAACAAAAGAAACATGGTTTTACAGTCGCTCAAGACAAGAACTATGGAATAAAGGAGCAACTTCTGGAAACCGACAAATAGTCAAACGCCTTTCACTCGATTGTGATAATGACTCCGTTTTAGTGCAAGTAACTCCAATGGGACCCGCGTGTCATACGGGCGTAGAAACATGTTTTTACAACACAAAATTCGAAGAGGAAACACCAAATAGAGCAATTATCCAAGAACTAATTGTAGAAATTAAAAACCGACGTGAAAACCCAATCGAAGGATCCTATACCTCATATTTATTCAAGGAAGGCATCGATAAAGTATTGAAAAAGATTGGTGAAGAATCCAGCGAAGTAATTATTGGTGCAAAAAATGAAGACAAGTCGGAATTAACAAGTGAATTAGCCGATTTAACATATCACTCACTAGTTCTTATGGAAATTGCCGGTGTTAGTATAGAAGATGTAAAAAAAGAGCTCTTAAAAAGAAGTGGTAAAAAAGATGAGTAAGTTCTGGAGCTCAATGGCAAAACGTGCAGAACCTTACGTCCCTGGTGAACAAATTGAACAAGCCGATTTAGTGAAGTTGAATACAAATGAAAATCCGTATCCTCCAAGTCCAAAGGTACTGAAAGCAATTGAGGAAGAGTTGGCGGGAAGTTTGCATTTGTATCCCTCACCTACGGCAGATAAACTTCGTAGTACAATTGGATCTTACTACAATATGACTGCTGATGAAGTATTTGTTGGAAACGGATCAGATGAAGTATTGGCATTTTCATTTATGGCATTTTTTGAGCCCGGTAAGGTAATTCGGTTTCCATACGTAACGTACAGCTTTTACCCTGTGTACGCAAAGTTGTTCGATATTCCTTATGAAGAAGTAAATTTGGAGGAGGATTTTTCCATTCAGGCAGAGGATTACTTTGATTCTGAAGGTGGAATCATCATTCCGAATCCAAATGCACCTACAAGTTTGTATGTAGGACTAGATCATATTGAGGAAATTGTGAAAAACAATCCAAATCAAGTCGTAATTATTGATGAAGCCTACGTTGATTTTGCAGAGCAATCCGCAGCAAGTCTCATTCGAAAATATGATAATTTACTTGTTGTACAAACGACATCTAAATCCAGGGCTCTTGCGGGGCTTAGAGTTGGATTTGCACTAGGTAATGCCTCATTAATCGATGCATTGATTCGGATGAAGGATTCATTTAATTCCTATACTGTTGACCGATTGGCACTTGTTGGCGCACAGGCGTCTTTTGAGGATGAAGCTTATTTCAAAGAAATCACTGCTCGAATTGTATCAACACGTGAAACCGTAAGCAAAAAAATGAAGCAACTTGAGTTTACTGTGCTTCCATCAAAAGCTAATTTTGTTTTTGTTTCTCATCCACGAGTTGCTGCGGAAGTATTATATACAGAGTTAAAAAAAGAGAATATAGTCGTTCGATTTTTTGACAAAGAACCTATAAACAACTTTTTACGAATTACAATTGGTACGGATACTCAGATGGAAGAACTTCTATTAACGTTGGAAAAGATTTTAGCAAAATAAAGAGTATTCGAAAGATACTTACCCCTGTTTAAAGTAAAACTGGTATACTGAAAATATACCGGTATACGAAAAGTAGGAGGGTAATAAATTGAAGTCACTGTACATTGATATCGCTTTAATAATATTCATGGGATACTTTGCAATTACACGTTTTGCAAATGAGCAGTATGGTTTTGCAACGATGTTTGCAGTTTTATGTGTTCTAAATATATTTACGGCGATAGTGAAATATAAAAGAACTAAAGAAAATGAAAAAACAAATATAAATTAATCGGAAATTGCTTAATGCGAGAAATCGTTTTAAGCAATTCATATTGGTTTGAATTAACGAAATATTTACCATCTTGCAAAAGTGGCTTAGGAGGTTTGAAATTGGATATACCTTTTGTGAAAATGCATGGTTTGGGAAATAATTATATCTATTTGAATTTATTTGAAAAGAATTACGATGAAGATCTTTTTTCACCTCTTGCAAAAAGTATTTCTAATGTGAATACGGGAATAGGTTCGGATGGGCTAATCCTCATTCAGCCAAGTGAAGTAGCAGATTTGAGAATGAGAATTTTTAACAAAGACGGTTCTGAAGGTCAAAACTGTGGAAATGGTTTACGTTGCGTTGCAAAGTACGTTTATGAAAATAATCTGGTATCTAGTACTCTATTTACAATTGAAACGAAAGCCGCCATTGTGTCTGCTGAGGTTTTTGGGAACAGGAATAAAATACATAAAATCACAGTGGATATGGGTCCTCCATTATTAAAAAGAAGTCAGATACCTATGCTTGGAAGTCCAGATGAACACGTAGTTGGTGAAAAATTTATCGTCAATGGTGAACAACTATTAGTAACTGCATTATTTTTAGGCAATCCGAATGCGGTATTCTTCGTAGATGAAATAGAAGAAGCACCCCTTTATGAGTTGGGTGCTATTATCACAGACGATAAACGTTTCCCAAATCGGGCAAATGTTGAATTCGTTGAGGTTATCAATGAAAAGGAGATTAATTTCCGAGTATGGGAAAGGGGTTCAGGAGTTACGGAGGCTTGTGGTACAGGTGCATGTGCGGCTGTTATTGCTTCAGTTTTAAACGGTTTAGTGCTGAAAAATGAAGATATCATTGTGCATTTAAAGGGAGGGGATTTAACGATAAAATGGGCGGATGATGATCATGTTTGGATGACGGGGCCAGCGGAAGTTACAGCAACAGGAATTTTCCACTGGGAAGAATAGATAGAAAACAAATGTTTAGCATATGCTAAACAAACAAAAATGTGACTGGGGGGAATAAAAATGTCTAAATTGAAAGCGTATCGGTTTCCATTAATTTTGATATCTTCTATTATTATCGGTTCTATTATTGGTCTTATATTTGGAGAAAAGGCGAGTGTTATTAAACCTTTTGGTGATTTGTTTTTAAATTTATTGTTTATGGTAGTTGTACCTTTAGTGTTTTTTTCAATTACATCTGCTGTAGCGAATATGGACAGCATGCGTCGTCTAGGAAAAATAATGGGATCTATGATCACTATTTTTATTATTACTGGAATTATTGCTTCTGTAACAATGCTTGTTGCTGTAATCATTATTCCTATAGGCGTAGGTGCTGATATCCCTCTTGAAACCCCTGAAAATGTAGAAGCTTTAACGCTATCTAATCAGCTTGTTAGTACATTTACAGTTCCAGATTTTGTGGATTTATTTTCACGTAAAAACATGCTGGCTTTAATTGTGTTTTCAGTCTTAATTGGTGTCGCGACTGGTTTAACAGGTGAAGCGGGTAAACCGTTTGCGCGTTTTTTAGAAAGTGGTTCAGAAGTTTTTATGAAAATAATTCAACTCATAATGTACTATGCACCAATTGGTTTAGGAGCCTACTTTGCTGCACTTATAGGTGACTTTGGCGGAGAATTAATAAGTGATTATGCACAAGCTTTCATTGTGTATTATCCAGTAGCATTTTTATATTTTGCTATTGGCTTTACACTCTATGCGTTTATTGCAGGTGGTAAAAAAGGAGTTAAACGTTTTTGGACGAATATTTTAACCCCTGCCGCTACGGCTCTTGGAACAGGAAGTAGTTTTGCAACGTTACCTGTAAACTTACAAGCAGCCAAGAAAATTGGCGTTCCTAAGGATATACGAGAGACGGTTTTGCCGCTTGGAGCAACGATTCATATGGATGGTTCTTGTCTATCATCCATGCTGAAAATTGCCTTTGTTTTCGGAGTGTTTAATATGGAGTTTAACGGAATAAGTACTTTCCTTACCGCAATCGGAATTTCATTAATGGCTGGTGTTGTTATGAGTGGGATTCCAGGTGGAGGTTTTATTGGAGAAATGGTTATAGTCACATTTTACGGATTACCAATTCAAGCACTGCCAATCATCTCTGCGATAGGCGTAGTTGTAGATCCTCCGGCTACAATGGTCAATGCTACAGGTGATACAGTAGCGAGTATGCTCGTCACAAGACACTTGGAAGGTAAGGATTGGATGGATGAAATAGTAGATTAATTATATGAAAATGCCTATCTCATCCCGATAATTTTGGGATTTGATAGGCATTTTTTTATTCCTTCTTATTTTTACGTATGAGATAGGTAACGAATTCTGCAATAAGTGCAATACCTAAACCGAAAGATGTAATAATAAAGAGTGATAGTATTCCCATTAACTGTCCGAAGCCATCCGTATCGGATAAAAAGTTGCGGAATAATTCAAAGAAGCCAAGGACTACAGCGATGAGAAATATGGGGAAGGCAATTCTTAATTTATAATAAAGAAGTGCCGCAATTCCAACACCAATAATGAGCCCGAATATTGTGAAGGCAATAATGTTTTTTATCTCAAGCGTAATTCCCAGAACGTTACGAACACCAAATATTAACAACATAAACGTTAATAATCCTACTATAGCGCCGAACTTACCATAATGTCTTTCCATAAAGCACCCACTTTCTTTAGTATCATACCGAATTATGTGAAGTAGTGCCAATGATTAAGTAGGAACAACGGACAAAAAAGAATCCCAATCTTTCAAACAAGAAAGGTTGGGATTCTTAAATTTATTGTAATGCGTTTTATAAGTAGTTATTTTTTAGCAATAATGATTAGCTTACCCGTATCCAGTTCTTCTTCAGCATTAGCTGCTTCTTCAGATGATAAACCAGCGGCTTCCATCTTGCTGCGAAGTTCATCGCCGCGTGAAGTAAACATGTTTTTCATACTTTCAACAAAACCTTGTTCCTTCATTCCAACTTCTTCAGTATCCAATGCATCTGAAATATCGTCACTTCTTTTTTTATAATGGGCGAAAATATAAATATCATCACGTGTAAATCCTTCAGTTTCCAAACGTTCCACTTCTACCTTAGCTTGTACTACGTTTTCAACAGTTAATTTTACCGTCATACTAAATTCCCTCCAATTATAATAGTTGTACACTTTATAATTGCCCTTACGAACACATTTAAAACATAATAACTAGAAATCAGTTGATGGTAAAATATCTTAATAAGTAGACAAAGAACCTTTTACTCATTATAATTCTTCTAGTCTTCAAATTGTGAAAAAAAAGAAGACGTGGAGGATTTAGTTGAACAAAACAAAGGATAAACAATTGAATAGGCCTAGAGTAGGCTTTTTTATTATTGGAATTATATTATTAGCATCTAGCTTAAGAGCGCCTGTAACGTCTGTGGGGCCATTGGTCGGAATGATTCGTGAAGGTTTGGGGATTTCCAATACAACAGTAGGCATGTTAACAATGTTACCGTTGTTGGCATTTGCTCTAGTCTCGCCAATGGCAGCAAAAATCTCTCGCAAATTCGGTAGAGACCGTACAATATTTTTTTCACTAATCGTGCTAACGTTTGGGATAATACTTCGATCGATGAATGGCATAGAGACATTCTTATTAGGAACTGTACTTCTTGGTTTTGCAATTGCGATTGGGAATGTGCTTCTACCGGCTATCATTAAAGAAAGTTTTGTTACTCGCATTGGATTAATGACGGGTGTTTACGCAGCCTCAATGAATTTAAGTTCTGCAATAGCTTCTGGTATTACAGTTCCCCTTGCTTCAATATCTTGGCTAGGTTGGCAAGGAGCATTAGGCGCCTTTGGTTTATTATCTTTGACTGCACTTCTATTTTGGATACCAAAAGGTGAAATTAAAGCTACTAATGAAGAGAATAGTGATATGAATACAAAAAAATCAAGCGGTTTGTGGAAATCTACACTTGCTTGGAAAATAACATTATTTATGGGACTTCAGTCTCTGATCTTTTATTCCATTATCGCTTGGTTTCCTGAAATACTGCAACAAAAAGGTATGACTGCAGCATCTGCGGGTTGGATGATTGCTCTTATGCAATTCACACTTTTACCATTCACATTCATTATCCCGATTATTGCGGGGAAAATGGAAAGCCAGCGTTTGTTAGTAGCAATGACTGCCGGCTTGTTTTTCTTAGGAATAAGTGGTGTCACTTTTTCAAGTCCGGTTCTCATACCGCTATGGATGATTTCGATTGGTATTGCAAGTGGATCTGCGTTTAGTTTATCGATGATGTTTTTTGGACTTAAAACAAGAAATTCAAATGAAGCAGCTGAAATGTCAGGAATGGCACAATCAGTCGGTTATTTACTAGCAGCGTTTGGCCCATTATTATTTGGTTTATTAAAAGATGTGACTGGGGATTGGACTACACCACTCGCTTTCTTAATGGCAACATCAGTACTGCTGTTCATTTTTGGAATGGGTGCTGGAAAGAAAATTGAAATATGAAGTAAAAAAGTTGTTTCAAAGTAAGAAATAAAGTAGTATAATGAATGAATTGCATTTTTTTGAAATGAGGATAATTAGTAAATGAGAAATTCTATATATGGACTTACAATCGACAAGTTGACTGAATGGTTATTGGAACATGGGCAGAAAAAATTTAGAGCCGAGCAAGTTTGGGACTGGCTTTACAAAAAACGAATAACAGAATTTGCAGAAATGAAAAATATAAATAAAGAGTGCATTCAGTTGTTAGAAGAGCACTATTATATCCAATCATTAGAACAATCTATTAAACAAGAGTCAGAAGACGGTACAATTAAGTTTTTATTTAAGATGAAAGACGGGAACTTAATTGAAACTGTTCTTATGAAATTCCCATACGGTTATTCGGTTTGTGTTACTACGCAAGTTGGGTGTAACATCGGCTGTAGTTTTTGCGCAAGCGGGTTACTAAAGAAAAGCCGCGATTTATCAGGCGGAGAAATTGTAGAGCAAATTATGAAAGTTCAGCACCATCTTGATGCGAAAGAACTTGACGAGCGGGTAAGTCATATTGTTGTAATGGGAATTGGTGAACCGTTTGATAATTACGCTAACTTAATGTCCTTTCTACGTGTTGTAAATGATCCAAAAGGACTTTCTATTGGTGCAAGACATATAACCGTCTCAACGAGTGGTTTGGCACATAAAATCATTGAATTTGCGGATGAAAATTTGCAAGTGAATTTAGCTGTGTCCTTACACGCTCCAAATGATGAGTTACGAACAAGTATTATGAAAATAAATAAAGCATTCCCAATCGAGAAGTTAATGAAATCGATTGATTATTATTTAGAAACTACGAATCGTAGAATTACGTTCGAATATATACTTCTAAATGATGTTAATGATCATGTCGAAGAGGCAAGAGAACTCGCAAGACTATTGCAAAACAAACGCCATTTATCGTTTGTTAACTTAATCCCTTATAATCCTGTCGATGAACACGGTCAATACAGTCGAAGTACTCCTGAAGCTATTAAAGCTTTCTACGAAACGTTAAAAGGAAAAGGTATTAATTGTGTTGTTCGAATGGAGCAAGGAACGGATATTGATGCTGCATGTGGACAGTTAAGAAGTAAGCAGATTAAGAAAGCCGAAACAGTTTAAAATATAAGTTGTTCACAATTATTCACTTTAAATGGTGAGTAATTGTGGACTTTTTTATTTTGTTGAAAATACTTAACGAACTAGTCAGACAAGGGCATCTAATTATGATAGAGTGGAGTAAAGGTTTTCAAATAGTTAGATTTCTATTCGGAGACTGAATAGTCCATTAAAGGGGAGATCCAAAGTGAGTGTAGTAAAAGAGAGCGAAGGTATAAAAGAGTATATTAAAAAAACACCAAAATCAAAAGAATTCTCTGAAAAGTCGAGTCTTATCATGCCTGGGGGAGTGACTGCCAATATCAAGTTTTTTGAACCTTATCCAATCGTAATGGAAAAAGGAAAAGGTGCGTATTTATTTGATTTGGATGGAAATGAATACGTCGATTATATGCTCTCTTATGGTGCTTTAAAGCTTGGACACGGTCATCCTAAAGTTCTACAAGCAGTACAAAATCAACTTCAAGATGAAGGTACAATGCTTTTTGGAACACCACATAAATTGGAAGTGGAAATGGGTACAAAAGTGATGGAATTATATCCGAGTATGGAAAGAATTCGTTATACAAACTCGGGAACAGAAGCAACACTTTTAGCGATTCGACTGGCTTATGGATATACCGGGAAATATAAAATTGCTAAGTTTGAAGGTCATTATCATGGGGGATATGACCAAGTCTTACAAAGTGTTAATCCTAAAGTAAACGATGCTGGACCTGCAAATAACCCAATAGGGATTTCTGAATCTCGAGGGGTAGATCCATATATTGCAGAGCAGACGATTATATTGCCTTTCAATAATCTAGAAGCAACGATAGAAATTTTAACAAAATGGAAAGACGAGTTAGCAGGTGTCATATTAGAACCAATTCAAGGAGGATTTATTCCGGCGGATCAAGACTTTATGGATGGTTTACGTAAAGTGACTGAGGAATTAGGCATCTTACTGATTTTTGATGAAGTGAAAACAGGTTTTAGAATTAGTATGGGTGGTGCTCAACAAATTTACGGCATAAAACCAGATATCACTGCACTTGGAAAAGTTGTAGGAGGCGGTTTCCCATTTGGAATTGTGGGTGGGAAAAAAGAAGTTATGGATATTAGTGCTCCTTCTGCTTTTTCAGATGTATTTGACAGTAGTCAAAGCAAACATTCAAATGCACAGGACGTTTTATTTCACAGCGGTACTTATAATGGACATCCAACAATATTGGCAGCGGGTTTAGAAACGATTGCAGTTTTAGAAACAGAAATAGCGAGCGTTTTTGAAAACACTGAAAAACTAAAAAAAGGCATTGTAGAGTTGTTTGCTTCTAAAAGTATTCGTGCACAAACCATTGGTATTGGTTCTATTTTTAATGTTGTCATTACTGATCTAGATGAAGTGAAAAATTACCGAGATCTACAGCAATCGAATTTTGCCCTAAGGAAAGAAATCGATTATCACTTACTTGTTGAAGGAATTTATATGAAACCTTTAAACCGCTACAGTCTATCTACTGTTCACGGAGAAACAGAAATAAATCGGACATTAGAAGCGTACGAGACTGTCTTAAATAAACTTTTTTAAACTATATTCAGAAACTGAAGCTCGGTTACGAAATCCAACCCAAACAGTTGAGCGATAGAAAGTTTAAAGAACAAGCCAATTAAAATCGAATTAGTCTGTAAATGAGCATCGCATTTAGCGGTGCTTTAATTCTAGTAATAAATTCTGCCGAAGTCTCCATTTTCTATCAACTGAATCCTTATCAACTAGATAAACGTATCATATGGTAGTAATAATCTTGTACTACAATCGGTCGATCTAGTAAATTAAAGGGGGGCATAATTTGAAAAGAATAATATTAATACTTGTAAGTATTATCGCATTATCTGGATGTAGTAAAGACTCATCTTTGTCGGTTTCAGAAGTTAGTCAACAAAATATGAATACGGATATCCAATCTTTTTTTCAAGAAGTTAAAGAAGAAAATGGTATCCATCTATATTTTGATAAACAAAAAGGTAATGCATATGTATATTTGAATGGATCAAATGCTATTCTAGGAGACACGTCTGTATACTTTACTGGATTTGAAGGAGAGTGTAAAATATCTTGTGTAAATGAATAAATACAAAAAGGAAGACCTTTTCTTGGTAGAATTAAGTCACCACAACCAATCCTAGAAAAGAGGCCTTCCCTA